>JAAFJK010000328.1 GCA_013298105.1 Cytophagales bacterium | reverse complement strand
CATAAAGCCCACGAGGAGTTGGAAAGTATAACCATCGATGCTGAACATTTATTTTTACATATACTTGCCTTATTATCGTGGTTTGCAAGTCCCGAAGCAATCTTTTAACACTCTCTTATATCTATGCAAGAACAGAAAGAACATCAAATCGGGCAGGCATTAGAGCCTTATTATTACCCGCCCAAAGAAGAAGAACCCGAACCACCCGCAGAGCCTGAAGAAGAACAGCCTGAAGCAAAGCAAGAACCACCCGCAGAGCCTAAAGCGGAGGCAAACACCGAAACCACAGCACCCCCCAAAAAATCAACTAAAAAGCCCAAACCAACGGAATGAATATAGTAGCAAACTTAGAAAACGGCATCTACAAAATAGTAGAGGTCATGGCTAAAGCAAGTGTAAGATACACATACGCCAAAGAAACAGAGAAGCAAAACCTCGAAGCCGAAATGGAAGAAGATGATGAATACAATATATGGGACACTCACAGACAACCATACGCTGAACCCACGCCTGAAGAAATCGAAGCTCAAAAAGCCGAAGAAGACGAGCGCACAAAACGTGATTTTATAGCACGTTTTACGATTCAGTACGCTGAAAATATGCCACCCGCAGAAGCCAAAGCAAAGGCTACAGCATTGTATGAAACCCTCAAAGAAGAACTTAGGACTTCTGAAAGAGGCAAGATTTTGAGAATGTACTAAACAAAAAAAGCACACCCCCGCGAAAAGGTATGCTATAAACCAAACTTCAAATATGATATACAAAGATAGGCAGGATAATCGAGAAATCCAAACGCCACCCGAAAAAAAATTAAACATCAAAAAATTGGAGACCGCCCGATGGGTGCAACAAGAAACCGACCGATCCATAGAGAAGTTGGCAGAAAAGCCTTTTGCACAAGAATTTAAGCCACTAAAAAGACTTGCCCACATACTTTTGTGGGTGCTAAGTGTAGTGAGCATCGTTACGGCTATATCCTATTTTTATTACAGATTCGCTGATAACGTAGGCAAGGAAGTTGCCATTTTATTAGCCCTCCTATTGCTTACAGGCATCGAGGCAGGCAAGAACCAAACCTTCGACATAGCGTTCACACGCGCCTACAGCAAAGGCTTTTCGGAAGTAACCGCCATACTTTTTTTGGGTGCAGGCGTATTTTTGGCAGGCAGTGTATATACGAGTTTGGAGGGTGCAAAAGAGGCGTACATACACATAGACCGCACCGCCCAACAGCAGGAAGCCCAGCACACCACCCGCACCGATAGTACGCGCCTTGCCTACCAAACCCGCATAGAGCAGACACGCCAAGACCTAAACGAGTTCAGAAAGTCTGTATCGTGGCAGGGGCAGATAAATATCTATGACAAAAATGTAGCGGATAACATACGCGCCTACCAAGACCGCATCGCCAAATTTGAGCGCGACCGCGACCAGCTCATCAAGACCGCCACCGCCAACCACACCACCCAGCGCGAAGAAACCGCCCGCACACAGGGCTTCAATATATGGTTTTGGGTAATATTCGCAGGCATTACAGAAGCCTTGCTTATACTCTGTAATTGGTTCTTAATTTGGTATGCCTACCATACAGCCGAAGACCCCAAGAAATTTAGGGACAAAGAAACCAACGCTTGGCACGAAGCCATACAAATCTTGACAAGCCACGCGCCCAACATCTTCAAAGACTTGCTAAACAGCCCGCAAGACTTGCCTAAGACTTACCAAGTCTTGAACCAAGACTTACAGCAAGACTTGCCCAAAAAGCCCATAGGATTTACGGCAGGCAAGCAAGACTTGCCCCAAGACTTACAGCAAGACTTGCCCCAAGACTTGCCCCAAGACTTACAGCAAGACTTGCCTGCCACACTTGAAGAAGCATACAGGCAAGGCATAACAGACACCCGCATATTAAGCAAGGCTTACAAGAAAAACTTTAGCACTTTGTCTAAGGTGCGTAAGAAAGTGGAGGGCAGGGAAGCCCCACCCAAAACAAGTCTTTTCGATTCATTCGGAAACCCGATAGCAGGAAAGGAGGTGCGCCATGTATAAACAAGAGGAACTTACTGAATTACAAAAGCAAATACTTTTAATGAAGGTAACAATAGAGCAACAAATCGATGTAATAAAAAATACTGATAACTGTGGAAATCTTTTGTATGTTATTGAAAAATTCTTATCTTAGTGCCAAAAAAACCTTAATTATGAGCCTTACAGATTATTTATCCCCGCTTTGTTCGAGATACAAAGACATCCGCGTAAAAAAAACATTGAACTGTTAACAGATAAAATATTGACTAACAATAACTTACATATCTACTCTTCTTCGGAAGATAAGAACGAGTATGAAAAATTGAGTGGCTTGGTATCAGGTAAGCAAGTGAATACTTTGAGCCAAGACATAGTTTTAGACTGTGTTCAGGAGCGAACACTTGCAGACTTGGGTAGTTCCATTGAAGTATATGTTTTGCATGATGGTTGTGATATACGCAAGCCTGAATCTTCCGAGTTGGAAAATTTGGGTCAGGTGTTATCCCTTAAAAAACAAGTGGTTCGTGGTTACAAGACCTTAAATTCTGTTGCCATCAATCCGCAGGAGCAACAGGTTCATCTACTTGACCATCAAGTATATAGCAATGCGATGCCCACTTTTGTGTCGCAAGAAGCCCTCGCGAAATTGTCGGAACAAAGTGCCGAAACCCAACAATTAGTGAAAGACAATCAACATATCAACAATGTAATTTTATTCAAAGCCCAAGCCAAACGTTGTAGTGAAATTTTGAAAAAAGAAAACCCAGACCGTACCATCTGCCATATTTTGGATAGAGAATATGACAGTGAAGATATTTTTAGTTACCTTCATCATTTGAAAGACCAATTTGTGATTCGCTTAAAATTATCACGTGATTCAGATGAAACCAAAACATTATACACCCCTAAAACAGGTAAGGAGTCAAAAAAAATCGCCTATCAAAAATTGGTAGACAAAAAGTTTGCCCATAAAGGCGAATATTTACTTGACACCTTGACTATCCAAGGTAAAAAATATACAAAAGTTACTTGCGTAGTAGAATGGGATACCTTGAAATTGGGAGAAATGACCTACCAAGTAGTGCGTATTACCTTAAAACAAGGAGGCAATAATATCTTTGACCACCCTATGTTATTGATAACTAACCGCAATATTACAAACTTGGAAGAAGCCAAATCAGTGTATTGTGCCTATATTTTGCGCTTCAAAATAGAAATCGTGTTTCGTTTTTTGAAACAAAATTTAGGCTGGGAAACGATCCAAGTGCGTGATTTCAATTCAATAGCCAATTTATTAGCCATCGCCTTTTTTCTAGTCGGGTACTTTAAAGAGATGGAAACAGCACTCAAGGAGCATCCAACAGCAAAGATGTTGTGTAAATTAGCACTCTCAAAAGGAAAAGTAACCCTCTTTTTCCTCCTAAAAGGGTTAGAAAAACTCGCTAATTTTCAAGAAGTAACCAGCTGGATGAAAGAAAATGATATTACACACGAACAAATTGATGAACTTGTCCAATATCTAAAAACTAAAAAAAGTTAAAAAAAAGATTTCCACAGTTATCAGAAGATTAGAGAAATAGGCAAGAAATTAAAAGAAAAATACCACGAATTAGGCACAATGTTATGGAATAACTATGCTGAACCCAATGCAGTAGCTTTCAAGAAGGGATTAACAGAAACCCTTATTTGGGCAAAATTGCATTTACAAAACCATCCTGCTATTTTAGGCAAGGTACAAGACATCATAGACAAAGAGGCGCGTTTTGCCACTGCCTATAAATATCCCGAAGCTTATAGAACCTCTAATCAGGTAGACAGACCCATGAATGATTTAGACAGATATTTATACCAAACTCGCTACTTTCATGGGCATTTAGCTACTGCACAACAAAAGATGAGGGCGTGGGCAATGATTTATAATTTTAAGCCTTTTCAAAAACAAACTGTCAAAAAAATGGGGAAAAATAGTAGATTTGAGGAACTTAATGGATTTAAATACCATCAAAATTGGTTACAAAATATGCTCATTGCAGGCTCTATGAACGGTTTTAGGACACACCACACAATCCGTTAGTATCAGGTTTTTTTAATTTTCTCGGTTCTCTGACAATTTTTGTGGTAGTTTTTTTGCTCAATAGGATAGGGTTTTAAACCCTATCCTATTGAGCAAAAAAGGCGTTTCTTAAATCCGAACTTGCTCAAAAAATGTTTTTCCACAAAAATTGTCAGACAACCATATTTTTATTACTTTTCCAAAAAACTTGTCGGTAATCAGTAGGGTTTAAAATCTTATCCTATTCAGTAAGGCAAAAGACGACTTTATTTTTATTCTTCCAATTTCTTTTCTTGTTCTTTTGGGCGCGACTGTGCAGAACTTTCCCATTTCAGTTTTGCATGGTCGCGTTCGGCTTGGATAGCCGCCACTTGGCGGTCTTTTTCTGTCAGAAGTTGCTCGTATTGCGCTTTCTGTTGCAAAATTTGGCGTTTTACAGCTTCATATTCTTCCCTGAGAGAAAAGTAAAGTTTATCTTTTTCTTGAAATGTATCATCTAAGCCTATTTGCGCATTTTGAATCTCGGCTTGTAGGGCTTCATACTTTTTTTGCGCCCCATTGATTTTTTTATCTCTTGCCATGATTTCTAAGTTCAGGTCTTTCTCTTTGCGCTGAAAGTCCTCATGTAAACGCTTGATTTCGCGGTCTTGTTGTTTAGAAAGATAATTAACTTTGGCAGTGCGGATACTAAAAAGCACCCACGCTATCCCGTAGCCCAGCCCAGCCGTCAAAATAGGAATAATATACCACATAGAAGTCAAAAATTTTACGCAATATTAACGGTTTGTTTTGTAAAATTTATATTTTTGGGTTATTTTAATTTTACCTTGCCTGCCCATGCTATAGCAGGTAGTGGTCAGTCTTAGTTAAATGTTCGTTTTTTTCGGTTGTCAATCCGAAAAAAAGACCGCGAACAAGTAAGAAAGACTGACCATTAGGCAAGATTTACTAAAAAATCTGTTTTTCAAAAATAGGGCAGTACTAAACAGGTTACTAATACTGCTGATAGTATTCGTTCAGTTTTTTTCTAATATCTCTCATGAGTATTGCCTGCAATTCATCAAAAATAATTTGATAGGAAGGAGGCGACTCCTCGCGTTTATTCAATAACTCTTTTTGGGTGGCATTGGCGGCGCGTATATCGCCTGATGAGAGCAAAGCCCACTTTTGTTGCCAAATATATTCGCCTTGAGCTGATTGATTAAAAAGAATTTGCCCCGTTTCGGTGTCTGTGATAAGGATTTCTACTGTCCCTGTGGTTTTGGCTATTTTTTGCCTGATGTTTATGTCTGCCTGTACTTTGTCATAGCGCACAAAAGTCTGTCCATTCAGTTGAGTTTCTACCCTTATGCTGTCAGTAGGTAGTTCGTGTGTTTCGGTGTATTGGATAGGCTCAGGATTGAATTGTGTGAAAGCCATCTTCAGTATATCATCGAAATCTTCTTGCTTGTTTTGGTCAAAAATAAGTTCGGCATCTAAAAAAAACTTTTTGTCCAATTCTTGGATATATTGGTTCAGGTTATTGCGCCATGTGCCTTCTGTGATTTGGTATTTTTGCAGATTGAAGTTGGAGGTAAGGGGCGCAATCCAGACCGCTACGTGCAAAGTAGCTTTTTGTTTGGCTTCGTTTAGTCGGGCTTTGTAGTCTGACTTCAGATTGGGAAAATAGTCTTGTGCCTTTTCAAAATGCGTGTAAGCAATTTTTGCTTTTTCGCGTGTATCGCCTTGCAGTTCAGATAGTCCTGCTTCATAATGTCCTTCGGAGGCATTTCGTCTGGCATTTTGAAGTTCTGTATCAAAGCGAAGGGGATTTTTGATTACTTCCATAGCTCCTGGGCAGGCTTTGATTTGGTCAAATGCGCTGTGCGTATTTTCGTATATGCTTACTACATTGTCCCATTTGAAAGGTTCTACACTTGCCTGCCAGCCCTGAATATCGGCTTGATTTCTTTTGATAAACAGTTGGTAGGCTTTGTCTAAGGTTTGGCGACTTTTGGTATGGTCGGGATTTCTGCGCAAGCGTTCTACGGCTAAGTAAATAGCACGCTCATAGTTTCCGTTTTCAAAAGCGCGTTTGCCTGATGTGCAGGCAATTCCCACGATTTGAGTTAGCAACAAACAAAATAGGCAGACTTTTTTGAACATAGATTATATTTTCTCTAAAATTTTTAAATACCTGTTTTTATTCATTTTCAGGGTGCGTTTTGAGAAGGCTTTGATGATGAGTCCTGTACCTATCAAAACACCCGGTACTATCACTGAGCCTGGCTTAACCTGAAAACCATCTCTGCCCGAAAACATGGGATTTACCATATCACCCACAAAATATAACAAACCCGCTACAGGCAAATAAAGACTTGCCATGTCGCGCCATTTGCCTTTTTTATAAAGCGTGATTTTGGCTATTTTGTCCAATGGCACCACTGCATTGGAGAGTTCTAAAGTGTCTTTTTTGATTTTGGTAATGGTACAAGTTTGGCGTTCTTTGCTCCCTTTGAATGTAACAGTGATTGGCTCACCTACATAAAAGCGCATACGTTTGATGCGTCCAGGCTTCTCGACAGACAAAAAATAAGTAGCATTGACAGGCTCTTTTAGATTTTCGTCTTCCTTGCCTCCTGCGGGGCTTTCAGGGGTGATTTGGGCGTAGGTTGTGCAGGCAAGGAGCAAGCAGCTAAAGAATAAGAGGATATTTTTCATAAGTTGGTTGAGGTTTAATTATCAATTCAATACCTTGAACTCTATTCTTTCAGCTTTTCGGAGTTCTTCGGAAGCATTGCCTGTTTGTTGGTTTTGAGCAGTTTCGTGGAGATAAGCCATTTTGAGCCTCCTGCGGTCTATCTTGCCTGCGATGGCGAGGTAGTCTTGGACAGCTTTGGCGCGTTTTTGGGCAAGCTGGAGGGCTTCGGGCGAGTCTATGCCTGTGATGGCTTGTAGCTCAATCTCCATGAGCGGATTGTCGCGCATCACTTGGGCAAGGCGTTGGAGTTCGTCTATGCCTTCGGGTATGAGTTGCGCTGTTTCATTTTCAAAGTCCACGTGCTTCAGATAAACATTTCGCCCTGCTTTGAAGGGATAGAGGTAGATATTTTTTTTGGCGCGTGGCTCGTCTGGACTTACCGAGATGACGTGCGACTGCGGGTAATAATTTCGTGCGGTAACTTTTAGCACAAATCTATTCGGATTTTTGATGCCTGTGAAGGCATACGTACCATCTACATAATGTGTTTCGAGGTATTCTTTTGTAATCGTCTGAGGAACAGTGAGTTCTATGCGCGATACTATCGGCTCTTGCGTGATAGCGTCAAGGACTTTGCCTGATATGGCATAGCTCATGTTGCCTGCTTCGTGGGGCGTAGTGTTGAGTGTGTCTTTTTCTTGCACACTTGCCTGCCCTTTTTGGGTAACGACTATACGCTGTGGTATGCGGACGATGGTAGGCAAGTCGGTGGTAGGATAAACGCCGACATCATCTATAAAGTAGTAAGCCGTTTCGAATTTGCCTTCGGGCATGAGCTGTAGGCGCGTATAGTCTGCTGTGAAGAAGTTGCCGAGCATCACATATTGGTAGGCTTTGTCTGCACGCACCACCCCCGAAACCGTAACCCAATCTTCGCTCTCTGTGATGACTTCTTCCATGATAAGGTGCGCCTTGCCTGCATACGCCGCCTTGTCGGGTTCGTTGGTAAGGAGCATACCGATATTGTCTGAAGCATATCGGGCGTGGGTTTTGGCTCTGCTGACTTGGAACGTGAGTTTGTAAGCCTTGCCTGCCTCGAGGGGCTGTTTTAGTTTTGCGCCTATGACTTCGTTTGGATACTCTACATGATATGCCATAATGCCTGCATAGCCACGCCCATGCGCTGGGAACTGAAAATCAAATATATTGCGTGGTACAGAAAGAAACGAAATCTCTGAACAAATATGAAAAATATCAGGCGTAAAACTGTATCCTTTCCAGTCTTTTACTTTGTCAAATTCTTCAAAATACAAATCACAATCTTGAATCTCCTCAAAACTTGGATTAGGAACTAAGTTTTCAGAAGGTTTTTGAGCTTTGAGTGTGTGTATAGCCAACGAAAAAAGGCAGGCAAGGAATATAGATAGACGCATTGGATTGACGATTTATGATTGACGAATTACGATTGACGCACCTTTGTTATTGACGATTTATGAATTACGATTTATGAATTACGATTGACGCGCCTCTGCTTATGTTTTGAAATAAGCACTTGATATTATATTAGTAAAAATCTAATTATCAAATACTTAGAAACGTAAATCGTACATCTCAAATCGTAATTTATTTTTGGGCTGTCAATTTTTTGATACGCACAAGAGGACCTGGACATTGGGCTTTGTGGCAATTCATGCAGTCGTTTATCATCAGATTGTACTGCTCCATGCGTTCGGCTTGGGGCGTAGTATAGATAGCATCAAGGGTTTTGAGATAGTTTTTTGCCATCGCTTGGAAGGCAGGCGTTTTCATAGAGGCTTCGGTAGATTTGGCAGTGAGGATAGCTTCAAAGCGTGTGCGCACGTCTTTGGGTTCTTGTCCTTTGGCAATGGCTTCGCGCATGGCGATAGATTCGGTTTCCATTTCGCGCATCAGTAGCGCGAGTTCGCTGTCTTGGTTAGGATATTTTACTGTAGTAGCCGTATTTTGGGCAGGGCGCGTGCATTGGTAGCCTATCGCGCTTGCAAAAATGATAAGAGAGAGCAGGAAGGTCTTTTTCATAAGTTTGACGTAAGAGGTTAGAAGTACGAACTTTCCTACAATTAAAATAGTATGGCGCATACCAAGTGCAAAGATACAAAAAAATCAATATACCATCAAATTGCAACCACGAATATCGCTATTATCGGTGCGTCCCAAGATTTTGAATTGCCCTTTTGCGGTTTGGGAGGCAAGGTCTTGAGTAGCTATGAAGGCACACGAATCTACATTCGCAAGGTCTATGAAGTTTATCACTCCAGACTGCCTTGCCTGCCCATATTCGCGTGGGTCATTCACATCTCGGAGGAGTATTTTGCACCACGCAGGCAAGGTAAATATTCCATCGCGGAGGCTGTAGGCTTGCGAGCGTAGCTCCGTCATGCCGTATTCGGCGTGGATATGCTGAAGCCCGCATTGGGTACGGAGTATGTCATGGAGTTCTTCGCGTATGATTTCTTTTCTTCGTCCTTTCATACCACCTGTTTCCATCACTATCACGTCCGAAAGGTCAGGTGCGAACTGTTCTGCCAAGTCGAGCAGAGCATAAGTTACGCCCAAAAGCAATATTTTTCTATCTCCTTTTTGGCGCAGGTGCGTTATTTTGGCTATCAGTTCGGTGGTATTGTGCAGATAAAAGCCCGCTTCTTCAGATTGGCTTTTGCGCATCATTGCCTCCGCCATATAGACTAATGACGAGTCCCCGCGCTCAAGATAGGAGGGCAAAAGGGCTAAAATATGGTAATCTTTCACACTTCCATAGACCTGCTCGAATCCTGTAAGGCAAATGTGCGTATAAAACGAAAGGTCTGTAAGGTAATGCGCACTGGTGGTCTGTCCTGTCGTCCCGCTACTTCTGAATATTTTTTCTACCTCTGCCTTGCCTGCCAAGACCGCATGGTGCTTGAAACATTCTATTGGCAGGAAAGGAATTTGCTCAAGCGTCTGCACATGGGCAGGCAAGGTGCGTAATGCCTCCAAATATGCCTTATAAACTGCACAATGCTCGGCTTGATATGCAAACAAGGCGAAGACTTTTGCCTCAAAATCTTGGGCTGTAGTTTGGGTAAGGTTTTGTTTGAATAAAACGCGCTCAAAAGACATATTTTTCTTTGAAATGTGGGGCAAAGTTAGTGCATTTCATTTGGTAAATCAAACGGAAGTAAATATGATACATTATTTGACACTTTTCTTTTTAGGAGGCAAATGATACAGGAGTAGTGATGCTGTAAGCATCTCCTGTTCCTTTAGCACCGCGCAAAATACTGATAAGGGATTCTTACAGAATGGCTAAATTCCTATTGCCTCCTAAAAAGAAAAGTGTAGGAAAGAATCTTTAGACAATAAAGTAACGATAACCAAAGTCATCTAAAACTCTGCCCTTTGCCTTGCCTGCCTCCCATGCATCAGCCATATTCAATCTTGCTTGGCATTTTGCTTGTTTATTCAGGTCATACAACCTAATTGTAATTACAGCACGTAATTGGTTGCCCCAACTTCCTGCACAATTAGGTTCTAACTTGCCTGTTTTGAAATTACATTGGAAATAATCCTCAAACTTGTAATTGGGTTCGTCTGGTTTTATCAAAAAAGGGTTAAATTTCTCTAATTTGGCATCTTGGCAAATATTGCAAGCCAAAAATAGATTATCCCAATGGTATGCCAAATGTGGATAAGCACTTTTAGGACGAAAGTGCTCTATAGTTTCTGTACTCATGTCGAAAGGATAGCCATCACAAAAGGCGCAATGTCCTTGCGTCATGTAGCGCAAAGTAGGCAAGAGTAAAATATTCACTTTTTTGCCTTTATGTGTAGCCCACTGAAAAGCAAAATTAGGCTTTTTAACTCTGTTATTAGCAAAGTCCTTATTCAATTTGGAAGCTTTTTCAACTAAAAAATCAGGTTCTGCTGGTCTTGTAATTTTGTTCATGTTAGGCAAGTTGCGGAAATATGTAACCTACTTGTCGTTCCAATTGGCGAAGCTCACGTCCTATAATACTTTGTATTTCAATGCTTTGCCTGTTTAGTAGTTTTTGAGTAACTTCTTCAAAATCTTTCTTTTTCGCAAAATTTTTCGATTGCATTTTATCGCGCAAAGCATAGAATTTTCTAAATTCTTGTTCTACTTCTTCCCCAAATTCTTCTTTGATGTCAAAAATTTCATTCAAGACCAATTCATAGCTTTTTGAGGCACTTGAGAGCGTGGTACTTTGCACTTTAGCATTGCCATTTTCAAGCACTAATTTATGCACCCATGCATTGTCGACTGAACCCACCACAAAAGGCGAATGTGCAGAGATGAATATTTGGGCATTGGGGAACATACGTTGCACTACAGGCAATATTTTTCGTTGCCAAGCGGGGTGTAGGTGTACTTCTATCTCATCTAAAAACAAAATAAATTCGCGCTCCAAAATAGGTGTATCATCTATCCAAGGTATCAAATCCATACGCATCAAAAGGTCGCCTATCCAACTTACGATAGATTTTAGTCCATCAGGCAACACATCAAGCGGCAGGCTTTGGTTATCCATTTTTACCAATAGTTCGAAGGGTTCATATTCCAATTCAAACTCAACCGCCTTGCCTACCACTTCCGAAATTAGCTTTTCTATGATTCGAATATTTTTTCTGTAGGCATCTACTTTCTTTGTATCGTTTTTTTGGTAGGCAAGGGCTTCTTTCCCTTTCAAATTCGCTACCCATTGTCCAAACCATTCGGGCGTAATAGAATTGTAGAAGTCTAAACTGTTTTGAAAAGGGTTGATAGTCAAATCTTGAAGATTATTAAGTTCAGGGGAAAGTACATTTCTATAACCTGAATAAGCAAACATAGCAAATGAATATTGCTCTTGTTCATAATTTTCTAAACTTTTAAAGAATTCACTAATAATTTCATTTGAGCCATGTGCTACATGATTTTTGGTATTTACATCTATTGTCATACTGACAAGTTCTCCAAAGTCAAATTCAACCATAAAATATGATAGTAGAGCATCTCTCCTACATTTGCGAAAAATATAGTTTTTACTTGTGATGGTTTTTCCCCAACCTTGTGAAATGCTGGAAATTGTATGTAAAATTGTGCTTTTGCCTGAGCCATTCACACCTGTCAAGATGTGTACTTCGGCTTTTTCAAGTTCTATCTTTTCAGGAAATTCTATTGTTTCATCAATGAAAACTCCAATATCTTTCAATCGTAATCCTGTAATACGCATATCGTTTTATTTTAAGCACGTAAAAATACATTCTTTTTTTTGAAAATACAAGGGCAGGCAAGTTTCCCTACCCACCCACAAAACCCATAACCCCGTCCTCCTTCCACCCTTCTACCTCTCCACCCTTCTACCTCAAATACACCCACGTAACACCATCGCCACCTCTGTCTGCGTGTTCATCTTCCATTTTTTGGACTTGGCTGTATTTGCGCAATGCCTCTCGAATGAGTTTGCGTAAAATGCCATCACCTTTGCCATGTACGATTTGTAGGATAGTTTGGCTGGTAAGGAAAGCATCATCCATAAAGTCAGCCAAAGTATCTAAGGCTTCGTCACCACGCATACCACGAATGTCGAGGCGCGTGCTGAAATTCATAAACTTATCCGTAACATCAATGCCTGCAAATGAACGCGCAATTTCCTTTTTCTGTTCGCGTAACATTTGCCTATTCACACGCTCAAGGCGCGAAAGTTTTACAGTAGATTTCAACTCGCCTATCAAAATCTCGACATCTTTGCCTTTGAGTGCCAAGACCTCGCCTATAGTTTCGGTTTCTTTGATGCGCACTTTATCGCCTATTTCTATCTCGCCTGCAATGACCTCAACTTCAGGGTTTTCTTCTACAGGCAAGATAACTTGCTCTTGTTTGAGTTCCACTTGAGTATAGGTTTGGAGTTCTTGGCGAGCTTCTTTTACGACTTCTTTACTTGCCTGACTGTCTTTGATGTCCTTTATGGTGGTTTCAATGCGTTTGTTGGCATCTTTTACGAGGTTTTGCGCATCTTGTTTGGCACGATTAAGAATAATTTTCTTGTCGTTTTCGAGTTGGCTACGCAATTTTTCGTACTTTTCAGTGAGTTCTGTAAGTGCTTTTTCTTTTTGGGCAATGAGCGCGTTTTTATCGCTGAAAACCTTTTTTTCGTGTTCGAGTTCGCGCAAAAGCGTGTCGATGTTTACTTGTTTTACGCCCACTTTGTCGCGTCCCATCGCTATCACTTCTTTAGGCAAGCCAATCTTGCCTGCAATCTCAAAAGCAAACGAACTTCCAGGTCGTCCTATTTCCAACTGATACAAAGGCTCAAGATGTTGGCTATCAAAAAGCATCGCGCCATTGACTAAACCTTCTGTATTTTCTGCTAAAAATTTCAAGTTCGTATAGTGAGTTGTTACAACGCCCCATGCTTTGACTTGGTTCAATTTTACTAAAATAGCTTCGGCAATCGCGCCACCCATCGCGGGTTCTGTACCTGTACCAAATTCATCAATCAACAGCAAACTGCTCTTATCTGCATGGCGCAAAAAGTGGCGCATATTCGTCAGGTGCGAACTATACGTACTAAGGTCATTTTCAATGGATTGCTCATCGCCCATATCGATAAAAATATCGCGGAAAAGCCCAAAAACCGTTCCCTCTGCCACAGGCACAAGCAAACCGCATTGGTACATATATTGCAATAGCCCTACAGTTTTCAGGGCTACAGACTTGCCTCCCGCATTGGGTCCCGAAATAAGCAAAATACGCTTTTGCGCATTGAGTTGAATGTCAAGCGGAATGGTAGGTTTGCCTTGTGCGGTGTGATTGAGGTACAAAAGCGGATGCCTTGCCTGCCTCCATTTCACTAAAGGCGTTTTCTCAAAAAATGGGTTGATGCCCCTGATTTTTTGCGCAAATCTTGCCTTAGCTCTGATAAAATCTATCACCCCCAAAAATCGGTAGGCTTCCTTCAGGTCAGGTATGTAAGGGCGGACTCTGTTCGTAAGTTCGGTAAGGATACGAATAATTTCGCGCTTTTCTTGGTATTCGAGTTCGCGGATTTCGTTATTCAAATCCAATATTTCGGTGGGTTCGAGGTACACCGTTTGCCCTGTGGCAGACTCATCATGCACGAAGCCCTTGATTTTGCGCTTGTGTTCTGAAGCTATAGGAATTACCATGCGTCCATCTCGAAGGGTAAGTTGTGCATCATCTTTGGCAAAACCTTGCGATTTGGCTTGCCTGAGTATGCTATCTAAACTTTTTCGAAGGTTGTTTTGCTCTTGTAAAATGGCTACTCTGATGCGCTTCAACTCAAAACTTGCATTATCTCTTACCTTGCCTCTGTCATCTATCACCAACTCTATGTGTTTTATCAAATCGGGGTCTATGCCTACAGGTTCTGCCAATTCGCGCAACTGCGGGTACATTTCGGCAGGGCGTTTGCGCAAAAACTGCACGCATTGGTAAATGGTCTGAAGTGACAGCTTCAGGTCGTGAAATTCGGCTTCAGTCAAAAAGGCATTCTCCAAACCTGCTTTGGCAAGTTGAGGGCTAAGGTCTAAGTAATTTTGGCTCGGAAATTCCTCGCCTAAAACTAAGATATTGTAAAATTCGGCGGTCTGTTTCGCAAATTTGTCTATCAATTCATAATTATTGGAAAATTGAATCCTATCTACAAAGCGTTGCCCAAGCGAGCTAACACACTCCTCTCTCAGCAGTTGGCGGATTTTATCAAAACCGAGTTTTTGTTCTAAACTTTCGGGGTATAACATATTTGGATTGAAAGCCCCCAGCCCCAAAGGGGAGCATTTTTATAATAATAAATGGACAAAACTAAAAACTCCCCTTTGGGGTTGGGGGCTTTTTTTTTTTGATTTTCTGCAAAGGTACAAAAAAGGGCTTTTAAAGCAAAAATTTAGGCAATTATAAAAAGTGAACACAACAAAAAAGAGTCTGTCTGAAAAGTCCTTACCTGAAAAAGACAACCAAATAAAATATTGTCTTGCCATTTTGAGCGAAGCAAAAAATCTCGTTTCTCGTTCAAAAATCATCATTCAAAAACGAGATGCTTCACTTCATTCAGCATAACAAGCCAATAAACCATATAAAATTTGGCAACAAGAATTAAGGTTGCCCTTTTCAAACACCCTCCTATAAACTATCGCGTTTTTATATTTATGATATCTTCCATTTCTTTTGTCAATCGTTTCAAAAGAACGTCCAATATCCACCTGCTTTTTGAATTTGGCTGAATTGATGCAGTGCTACTATCTGAAGCACGCCTAAAATACATGAGGCTGTTATATTTTCTATCAAATAGAAATAAACTTCCTTTGGTCAATGTCATTGGGCGTTCAGGTCTTTCGCTTCGGTATGGTTCATCTGAAAACATAGAAGTTAGCATTACAAACAATGCATATACAAATGGGATTTTTTCCTTTTTTTTCGTTTCAGTAACTGTGTAAGGCTTGTGATATTCCCAATTTATATTGCACACAAGTACATATCGTTGTTTTATTTCAGGTAGAGAAGATAGAAAACGTTTAATATATTTGTATTCTTTATTGTTTTGGTGCGCAAGGCTTTTTTGTATGGAGTCCAAATGTATGTATGCTTCTTCATTTATATTATTTGGCACAAAAATACTGTTAGGCAACTTTTTGCGCACATATTTTTTGGTAGATTTTAGCATAGCATTGCTGAACATAGTATGGTTTGTACTATCCGAAGTAAAGTTTTGGGCATCTTTGGAATATCTGCAACTAAACAACATAGGCAACAGCGCAATTTCTACTGTGTCTTTTTTATTTAGACGTTTTTCGAGAATGTTAATCATTTTATGAGTACTGCCTGGATATTCTTCTATTGCTTTGAAGGTAGGCAAGGTGTCGAGGTTAGCGTGAATGGTTACTTGACCACAAACATAATTGATTGAAAAAATTAGGCTGAAAAGTAATAAAGCAAACGTTTTTTTCATAATATTTTCTGCAAAGATACGAAAAAGGGCTTTTAAAGCAAAATTTGGCTGGGAATATTTTTTTTCTTGCCTGCCCGCGTGGGTAGGCAAGTTTTTTTTGCAAAATACTTTTTTTTGAAAAAACTATTCAAAAAAGCTATAAAAACAGCTTTTTTGTGTTATATTTGCCTCAAAATATTTTACCTTATGAGTACCTTCAGAGAGTGGACAAGAGAAAAACTAAAGGAACGCTTTGGACTCAAAAGAATTCCTAATCACCCTATTTTGTTGGAATGGTTTGAAAAAGCCTTGCCTATAGAAGTTGATGCCTACGAAGAAGAAACGTTGAGGCGTTGGCGCGAACAAATGCTGTTGTATGTAGATTATTGGAGTGAAGATGAACTAAAAATGAAGTTCATTGGCAATATCATCACGCTTGTAAATTATGATACCGAAGAACTATCGGCATTTGCCAATCGTGCTTTAGATGGAACAGTAGATGGCGAATACATCAGTGGAAATCCCGATTTTATGGTGGCGCGTGGGAAACAAGAAGTAAAATCGCCTTTCTTTTGCCTCCATGAATACAAAAAAGAATTGGATAATAACAGTCCAGACCCCGCAGGGCAATGTTTGGTAGCTATGTTGGTAGCACAACAAAAAAACATGGACACGCCTAAAATGGCAGGTAAGCCTCTTTATGGCTCGTATGTGATAGGCAGAAACTGGTTTTTTATGATACTTGATGGAGTAGCATACAGTATAAGCAAAGCATTTGATGCTACTGATGCGGCAGACACCATGCAGATATTGAAATTACTCAAATCTCACAAACAAACCATTTTCGAAATTTGGGGAGATGAATAGACATATTTTTACCTTGCCTGCCCGCGTGGATAGGCAAGGTTGTTATTTTACGATTTCTTCTTGTCTTTTTTCTTATTTTCAAATAGGCTTTCAGGCATAATATCTTCTATTTTTACAGAAAATCCCTCTAAAACTTTAGAATTTATCTCGCCTATTTTTTTGCCTTCACTATGCAGTTTGAACTTACCTTCTTCTAAGATTTCTACTTTGATGGTTCGTTTTTTGGGATATACTGTCCAATATTCTTTTACACCTGTTCGTTCATAAAGGGCGTTCTTTTCATGTATGGTTTGTTTTTTATCTTCAGGCGAGAATATTTCAACTATTAGGTCAGGCACACCATTTATATAATTTTCTTTCACAATGCTATAGTTTGTATTGGCAATCAATAAAATATCAGGCTGTACTACATTATTTTTATCAAATTTAGTATCTAATGGTGCATACAATACCTCGCCTACTTTATTTTCTCTTACAAAATTGGTCAAATTATAGGAAATATCATTGGAGATGTTTTGATGAATGAAAGAAGGTGAAGGCATAATAAAAAGTTTATTGTTTAAATTGTAGTTATTATTTTGTTTGTAAGTAATTGATATTAAGATTATTACACTAAATTTATTTGCAAAAGGTATCTAAAAAAGATAGGTAAAAAAGGAGGCTTTTTAGGAATTTCCGTACCCACCCACACATACAAGTTGCAAATAGGCTAAAATAATCAAAAGATGCTCCTTAATTTTTTAGACCTTTTGCAAGAAAATTCTTTATAAAATATTGATAATCAAATTTTTAAAAGACTTATAATAACTACAATTTAAGTGCTATTAGTATCAGAAAAATTCAACAATGAAAAATATAGATTGCCAAAGTAGAACTAATGCTTCATCTTTATCATGTCTATCTCATAGACCAAGATGACATTTTTGGACATATTTTCGGTCATATTTTCGTCTTCATAGCCGAGTTTGGTAGGCAAGATAAAAACACTGCTTGCGCCCTCTGTCATAAGCGAAAGACCTTCGTCAAGACCTTTGGGCATCGTATAACCTATCACAAATTCCATGGGGGCATCAGATTTGCTGAATAATTTGCCATCTATGGACTTCTCGGTGTAGTTCACTGTTACGGTGTCGCCTTCTTGGGGCGGTCTGCCCTTGCCTGGTTTGCGGATATAGTAATGCAAACCCGAATCCGTAACCTGCATCTCTATCCTCAATTCTTTTTTTTTTAAGTCTTGGATATAGGCAGTGATGGCGAGGCTATCGGCAGTGTGGCGTTTGGCGTATTTCTCTTTCAGTTCGCGTTTTATTTCTTCTTTTGAGCGCACCCGAATCACTTTGAGTGTCCATTTGATAGGTGTACCTGCGGGGACTTTGGGTGTCTCGAGGTAGCCTTGCCTGCCCCTGAGCGAGTCGGCATTTATCCAAAAACTGAGGCTGTCGCCTTCTGAAGCCATCGCAAAAACTTCTTTGAAAAAAGGCTTGTAGATAAAATAATTTTCTTCGTAAGGTATTTCGGGGTGCAAGTTACTGCTTAGTTCCACGTCTTTGTGGTTTTGTACCCTTAAGTGAAACGTTACCAAGTCGCCTTCTTTGGGTTTTCGCCCTTTGTCGTTGCGTTTGTGGAAAGTATATTTTACGTGATTGGGCAAGGTAGTAGTTTCTGTTACTTTGTCCTTGCCTGCCCCCTGCTTATCTGTAGTTTCCTGCATACAGCCTACCACCATGAATATCAGCATAGCAAACAACAAGGGCATAAAGTTTTTCTGCTCGCCACCCGTAGGGGCAGGCAAGGCGGGAGTCTGTAACGTTAGCATAATACTAAATTTTGGAGTTGTTCTTTGTGTTGTGCAAGGGCTTGCAAAAACGTTTTTTCGGCTTGGTCGAGGGGGATTTTGACACTGCCTGCGGCAGAGTTCAAGTGTCCGCCTCCATTGAAGTATTGTCGCGCGATATGATTTACGGCAAAGTCGCCTGCAGAGCGGAGCGAAACTTTGATACAGTCGCCTTTTTCTATAAAAATTCCTGCTATAATGGTATCTTTTACCGAAAGTGCATAATCTACCAAGCCTTCTGTATCGCCGAGTTGGGTGTGATAGTCTTCTAATTCTTGGGCAGTGATGACAAAATAACAAGCGTGGTATTCGGGCAAAACGTGCAGTTTGTCTTTTAGAATATGCCCTATAAAATGCAGGCGGTCTTCTGAAAAATTATCGTATATCAATCGTTGTACCCTGTTTGTGCAAACCCCCAACTCCATGAGGCTGGCGGTAATGATGTGTGCTTTTCTGGTGGTAGAGGCTTTTTTGAAAGAAGATGTATCTGTTACTATGCCTGCATAGAGATATTCGCCTATAGGTACATCTATCGAGTTTGCATCTCCGAGTTGCTCTATCAGCGTATAAACAAGCTCACAAGTTGAACAAGCTGTGGTATCCCATACCCAAAAGTCGGCATTTATTTCGGGGTTTTGGTGGTGGTCTATCACGAACCGTTTGGTAGGCAAGTTTTCTATCAGTGGGCGCAAAGTCTGGAGTCGGTCGTAAGACGAAAAATCCAGCATAAAAACCATTTCAGCCTCAAGCAATGTGTTTTGGCAGGCAAGGTGCGTTTCGGGGCTATATATCATGACCTCATGTCCTTCGTCCATCCACGCCAAAAAAGCTGGATAAACGCTTGGGCTGATAACCGTTACTTGGTGATGCCTTTTTTTTAAATATTGAGCGAGCGCAAGACTTGAGCCAAGCGCATCAGCATCAGGAGTGTGGTGAGTAACAATGACCAACTTACGTGGCTGGCATATCCACTGTTTATACTCGTCTATACTATCCATTCAGAGGAATACTAAGTTTCCAAAAGCGACAAGAGGCTTTTGCCTGTTGTCATGTTATTTTAACGTTTTGTGAGTGCAAAAGTATATAGTTTTTTTGAATATAAAAATAAAGCGGTCTTTTTTTCAGATTTAGACCTGCAAAACGTATAAGGTTTTCAAAAACTTATACGTTTGATTATCAGCAATTTAACTTTATACTTCCAACACAAGTTTGCCTGTATTTTTGCCTTCAAAAAGCATCAAAAGAGTAGGCAAGAATGCCCGAATACCGCCCGATATGACTTGTTCGCGGGTTTTTAGTTTGCCTTCTGCAAGCCAAGTAGCCATTTCTTGGATTGCTTTGCCATAGTCTTGTACATAGTCAAGGACGATAAAGCCTTCCAACTTTGCACGATTGACGAGAAGCGAAAGATAGTTTTTCGGTGCGTGTATATCGCCTGTAGCGTTGTATTGTGAGATAGCCCCACAAAGTGGAATACGCGCAAATTTATTGATTTGGGTAAGGACTGTATCGAGTATTTCGCCTCCCACGTTGTCAAAATAAATATCAATCCCTGAAGGACAATGCGTGCGCAATGCCTTGCCTACCTTTTCCACTTTGTAGTTGATACAAGCATCAAAGCCCAGTTCATTCACTACATAGTCGCATTTTTCCTTATCGCCTGCGATGCCTACCACCCTACAGCCCATGATTTTGCCCAACTGTCCCACGACCATGCCTACTGCTCCTGCCGCACCCGATACCACGAGTGTTTCTCCTGCTTTGGGTGCGCCTATGCGCAAAAGTCCAAAATAGGCAGTCAAGCCTGTGATGCCGAGCGTACCAAGATAGGTAGGCAAGGAGGCAAGTGCTGGAGAAACTTTCATCAAGCCCTTGCCTGCCGAAAGGCTATACGCCTGCACACCTTCTGAGCCAAAAACAAACTCGCCTACTGCAAACTGCGGATTTTCGGAAGCGATTACTTCGCTGATAGTGCCAGCACGCATCACTTCGCCCAAGCCGACAGGCGGCAGGTAAGATTTGGCATCATTCATCCAGCCGCGCATAGCAGGGTCGAGCGATATATAGTGGGTTTTGAGTAAAATTTCCCCAGCCTTTGGGGTAGGCAAGGCTTCTTCTGTGAAGCTAAAATCACTGCTTTGGGGTGTACCGACAGGGCGGTGCATGAGGCGACATTGTAAGTTCATCATCAAATTAAAAATCAAGCTGTAAAGATACAGCATATTTTTCAAATTTTATTTTTACCTTTGCAATAAAAAAAAGATATGGCAAAAGTAACAGGATTGGGCGGTATTTTTTTCAAATGCCAAGATGCCGAAAAAATGCGCCAATGGTATGCTGAGATGCTCGGCTTTGATACCAACCCTTACGGGGCAAATTTTAACCAAACAGGCTTTGCAGTCTGGAGTCCTTTCAAAGCAGATACGACTTATTTTGAGCCATCTGCCAAAGATTTTATGATAAACTTCAGGGTAGATGACCTCGAAGCCCTCGTAAAAGACCTTCAGGCAAAAGGCGTAACAATACTTGATGCTATAGAAACCTACAGCTATGGGAAGTTTGTGCATATCCTTGACCTCGAAGGCAATAAACTTGAGCTTTGGGAGGCAGATGATGTAGAGTATGCCAAACTTTAACACACTTTTAACAGCCCTTAAAAGGTAAAAATCTACTTATGCAATCTACTTGCCTGCCTTTTGAGGCTACCCACTTGTTTAGTCCACTTTTTTTGGACTACATCACCCAAAAAACTGCGCTAACGCCTTTTTATAACCACGCCCCAGAAATAACTGCATTCCAAGAAGTTATCCACCAAAAAACGTTTGGCAAATCACAGCGCGAAACGCTCGTAAGTGTGCTGAAAGCCCAATATGCCACTGTACCAAACCCACCTACAGCACAGATAGACGCACTTTTGCGCCCCAATACCTTTACAGTTACGACAGGACATCAGCTCTGCCTCTATACAGGTCCTATGTACTTTGTGTATAAGATTTTGACTACAGTCCGCCTTGCAGAAGCACTCAAAAAGCAATATCCTGCCTACGAATTTGTGCCTATGTATTGGCTCGCTTCAGAAGACCACGATTTTGCAGAAGTAAACCATTTCCATCTTTTTGGACAAAAAACCACGTGGGAAAGCACACAGCGCGGGGCGGTAGGCAAGTTCAAAACCAATGAATTGGCAGACGTTTTGGCACAAATGCAGGAAAGAATGCCCGCTTGGGAAGCTATCTATGCGGAGGCTACAGACTTAGCCGAAGCCACCCGAAAGTTAGTCCATCATTTGCTGGGCGAATACGGCATAGTCTGTCTTGATGCAGATGATGCTACACTAAAGCAAAGCCTCCGCCCTGTAATGGAAGCCGATATTTTTCAACAAAAATCGTATAAGCCTGTTGCCGAAACAAACGAAAAATTGCAGACACTTGGTTACAAAACCCAAGTAAATCCACGTGAGATAAACTTTTTTTACCTGCGTGAAGGTTTCCGCGAGCGTATCGTGGCAGGCAAGTCCCCAGACCTTGCCTACCAGACCGCACAGGGCGAATACAGCTTTACGGCAGAAAGTATGCGCCAAGAAATAGCGCAATATCCCGAAAGATTCAGCCCCAACGTATTGCTCAGACCGCTTTATCAAGAGCTTATTTTACCCAACCTTGCCTACGTGGGCGGTCCGGGCGAACTTGCCTACTGGCTACAGTTTAAGGCACTTTTTGAAATCTATGAGGTACAAATGCCGCTCCTCCTGCCGCGCAATTTTGGGCTTATCATCTCCAAAACAATTCAAAAGAAAATGGCTAAATTGGGCTTGAGCCTACCCGACATTTTTGAAGCCGAAAATACCTTGAAAGAAAAAATCATTACCCAAACTATGGGCGACAAAATCACGCTGGGGCAGGCAAGGCAGGAGGTAGAAAACACTTTCAAAGACCTTGCCCTGAAAGCCGAACAGTGGGACAAATCGCTCACAGGAAGTATAGAAGCCGAAAAACAAAAAACACTCAAAAGCCTCGAAACTATTGAGAAAAAACTACAGAAAGCCCAAGAAACCAAAGCAGAAACAGAGCTAAAGCAACTCACAGCTATCAAAGAAAAACTTTTCCCAGCAGGCGAACCCCAAGAACGCCACGACAACGTGATTAACTTTTTACTCAATAATTCTACGCTAATCGATACAATATACCAAAGCCTTGAGCCGTTTAACTATCAGTTGTATGTTTGGCAAGAGGAAATAGTCTAATTATTTCTTGCATTAAGAAAAAAATACTACCTTTGCACAATAATACACAAGTAACTACGTTTCATAATTGTTCATAAACAACAAATTCATTTAATCTATGCTAATTCTAAATTTTATATTAGCTACTTTGCTTTTCACAGGCAACACGACCATGAAGCCCCAAGAATGTGATGCAAAACCTTTCAAAGACAAGGCACTCAAAAGCATTCAAGACGGCTATACCTTCTTGAAAAGCTATACAGTTGATGGCTTAGATGGCGCGAAAAAAGAAATAAAATTCTCGTACATCTTTACCAAAAACAACAACTATGTACTGAACTTGGAGAATGGTTTGCCCTCATCTAAGAACTTTTATGTAGTGCTTATGGACTCCAACAATAAAGTATTGGCTTCAAGTTACGCAAGTGGTACAGGCAAATACTACTCACAGCTTTCGTACAAATGTAGCGCGACAAGTATGTATCACCTTGTATTCAAATTTTCAGAGAAACCCTACTGCGGTGGTGCAGTGTTGAGTTTCAAACGATAAATTAAAATAATATTTTTATATCGCCAAACTATTTGACATAGTTTGGCTTTTCATTTTTGCCACGCTCAACGTACCAAAAAACACTGCTTGTTTTCTCATAGACAACGTTAAAAACAAGCAGTCTTATAAATAATTACGGTTCTGCGAAAGTTATTGCGGAATATTCTGTAGAACAGACTTCCAGCCTGTTTATTATTTGAAACAACAGGCTGGAAGCCTGTTCTACAGTTTCGAAAGTTATTGCGGAATATTCTGTAGAACAGGCTTCCAGCCTGTTTATTATTTGAAACAACAGGCTGGAAGCCTGTTCTACAGTTTCGAAAGTTATTGCGGAATATTCTGTAGAACAGACTTCCAGCCTGTTTATTATTTGAAACAACAGGCTGGAAGCCTGTTCTACAGTTTTGCCTGCACAATAATTTTTTAAGAACCATAATTACCAAACACCTTATTTCTTCAATCCTATTTCTGCGAGGCGTTCATTCAAAAAAGCCCCCGCAGTCGTGTCAGGATATTGTTTAGGATTCGCTTCAGAAATACAGGAGGGCAGGCAAGTCAAATCCATTTCGCTTCTTGGGTGCATAAAAAACGGGATAGAATAACGCGAATTGCCCATTTTTTCGCGTGGTGGATTTACTACGCGGTGGATAGTAGATTTGAGCGTATTGTTTGTAAGGCGTTCGAGCATATCGCCTACATTCACTACGATTTGTTCAGGCAAAGCCGTTACAGCTATCCATTTGTCATCTTTACGCAAAATCTCTAAGCCATCTGCACTTGCACCCATGAGGAGCGTGATAAGATTGATGTCGCCATGTGCGGCGGCACGTACAGCGCCATCTGGCACTTCGTCAGGATTCGTGATAGGGTAATAATGCAACCCGCGCAAAATGCTGTTTCCGTTATGGACTTTAGGTTCAAAATACGTTTCTTCTAATCCCAAAAACAGCGCGATGGCACTCAAAAGGTGCTTGCCTGCCGTTTCAAGTGTGCGGTATGCCTCCAAAACAGTAGGCTGAAAGTCAGGCAGATTGGCAGGAAAAACATTGTCAGGATATTCAGATTTGATAGCATCTGTATCTAATACAGTTTGCCCAAGCTGATAAAACTCTTTCAAATCGCCCACATTGCGCCCCTTAGCGTGTTCTTGTCCACGCGGGGTGTAGCCACGTTGCCCTGCAAGTCCAGCTACATGACTTTGCATTTTTACTTCGTCAGGTTGTTGAAAAAACTGCATGAAGTTTGCATAAAGTTTCGCTACCAAGTCATCACTGAGTCCGTGATTGCGGATAGCCACGAAGCCAATTTGTCCAAAGGCTTGTCCGAGTTCGGCTACAAATTTTTGCTTCAAAGCCGCATCTCCTGATAAGAAGTCCGCGAGGTCAAGCGAAGGGATAGTGTCAAAAAGAGATTGGTCTTGCATATTTGAGGGGATAAAATACAAATTTGGGGTGTATTCCAAGTTCATTGAAATACACCCCAAATATAATCCACACTTCTTTAATTCCCAAAATTATTTGAAAATAGTATAAAATACACGCAGTTTTATCTTGTTGGGCGTATTTGTGAGCGTGTTACTGAGTACGGCTCGGTTTACGGTAAAGCTGTTGTTGGCGGGTACGACTATTATGCCTTCATTTGTCTTATCGCCTGACATGAGCGCGTGGCAATGTCTGCTAAGATAAACTTCATATTCTTCATCGCGTGTGTCATAGCCCACAAAAGGGTTATTTGTACCGTCAAGGCTTATGAGTTTTTCGCGTCTTTCATTGTTGATGGTTTGGTAGGCAAATTTACTATTTGCGCCTGATTCATAAAAAAATAAATTTGCAGGCACTGCATAGCCTTCCGTAGAGTTGAGTGCAGGCTTTATGTGCAAAATGGTTTTATTGATAAGCACATTGCCCAATTTTTTTAAGTTCTTCAGGGTAGGAAAGGTAAGCCTTGTATAAAAGCCCAAGCAGGCTTGCATATAGGCATTGCCGTTCATATTTTTAGCCAGTAGCGGAGTCCAGGGCATGGCAGTCGCAAGAGGTGTACCTGTCCTATCTGCCTTTACGCCATGAAAACTGATACCAGGAAACAAGTTTATTACTGCAGGGGTTCTTCTGTCTGGGATTGCGCCATTTTCCAATACCTTGGTTTTGGTGTAATGGACTACTAAAGCTGTACTGTTGTCGTTTGCAAAAGCTATGACATTGTTGTTGCTGTTTGGAGGTGGTACTAACGCAAATCCTTTGAGGATAGTTTGGAAAACCTCTGAAGTGGTTACACCATCTTTGACAAGGTTAATAATTTCAGTTGAGAATGCAGGCGCAAGTTGCGTAAGATTCACACGCAAAAACTTATCTTCTTTCAATTTCGCTACATTAAAAGTTACGCTGGCAAGTGGCGTAGGGTCGTAGGCTATTTCGTTGAAGCTATAATATTTGATACTGTTTGTTACTTCTTCAGTCAAACGGTGGATAAGCAAGGTTTGTGTTACGTCTTTATTTGGATAGACTGTAAGTGGGTCGCCTGCAAACTTTTGAAGCCCCAGCACAAGTACCAAAGAATCAATGGTTTGTGAATCGACTGATGTATCATCAGGAATTTTTACGGGGTTACTTCCTGGCACAATCCTAAAAAAGCTCGTGGCTGTAATCTTGCCAAAAGTAGGGTCTTGGTATTGCCCCGCCAGCAGATAATCTGTTACTCCTCTGTCTGTACGCACGCTATCAGCTAAAACTGTGCTTGCTTCTACTGTGAAAGTATCCGTTTCTATGAGGCTGGCTTCAGATTTATTGATGATGCCTCTCCCAATGATGGAGTTTTGGTCGCAAGATGTACAAAAAAAGAGGCATACGCCTATCCAAAGGCAGGCAAGGAGCTGTTTACAACACACTGACAAGCTCGGCTGTGAGGACTTGGTGGTAAATGTCATGAAATTCATCTGGTTTAGATACTTGTATAATTTCTTTTTTGCTGGCATATTCGTCTAAAAGCATCGAGGTAGGCGCATTGTAACTTGCCTGCCCAGCCACTATCATATCTGCGTACTCCATAGCAAGGCGCGTGAGTCCTTGATAGTTTGCTTCTTGGAGGTGCGCAATTTCTTCAGCATCGATGTCTTGCATCAAGACTTTGGAGGTCAGGTTTTGGACATCAAAATTATGCTCAAAGTGATTGTCATACACACTGTAGAGGCATTTGCTGTGATTAAAAACGGGGTCTTTGCGGTAAGAAGTTTTTAGGTACAAAGGGATAATGGCACTCATCCAGTCGTGGCAATGGATAATGTGGGGCGACCAGCCGAGCTTCTTCACAGTTTCCAACACGCCTTTGCAGAAAAAGATAGCTCTTTCGTCATTGTCAGTACAGAACTTGCCGTTTGCATCACTCCAATCGGCTTTTCGATGAAAGTAGTCGTCATTGTCTATAAAATATACCTGTAGCTTTGCTTGAGGTACAGAAGCGACTTTGATGAGTAGCGGTTTTTCGTCATCACCTACTGTGATGTTGATACCTGAGAGGCGGACTACTTCATGCAGGCGGTGCTTACGCTCAAGGATAGTGCCATATCTGGGGACAATAATACGTATTTCCATACCATATTCTTGCATAGCTTGCGGTATTTGGCGCACTATTTCTGCTATTTCTGTGATTTGGAGGAATGGAGCAATTTCACTTGCTACATACAAAACTCGCAATTTTGACATAAAAGGAATGAACGTTCTTAAAACTAACGTGCAAAATTAGTTATTTTTTTTCAATAGTTGTGTATTTTTCGCAAAAGTATATAACTTTGTGTTTTTAGCTCTAAACAGCACCTTATTATTATGTTGCTCTTTGACCAAATTCCCGCACTAAAAACTTACCTGCGCGAGTCGCGTATGGCAGGCAAGACTATTGGCTTTGTGCCTACTATGGGTGCATTGCACGAAGGACATCTTTCGCTCATCGAGCAGGCTGTCAAAGAAAACGACTTGGTAATTTGTAGTATTTTTGTGAATCCGCTACAGTTCAACAATACTCAAGACTTTGATAAATATCCTCGACATTTTGAAAAAGACATCAATCTTCTTGCGCCTTATCCAAATTTATACTTGTTTTTGCCAGACGACCGCACGATGTATGGGGAGAAGCCTACGCTTCGAATGGACTTTGGCGCACTTGAGCAAGTGATGGAAGGTGCGCACAGACCAGGGCATTTTAACGGAGTGGGCATCGTGGTCAGCAAACTTTTTCATATCGTACAACCCGACCGCGCTTATTTTGGACAAAAAGACCTTCAGCAATGCCGTATCATAGAGAGCTTGGTGCGTGATTTGTCGTTTGACCTTGAGTTTATCATGTGTCCTACTATCCGAGAAGAAGATGGCTTGGCTCTTTCTTCGCGCAATCTGCGCCTCACACCCGAACAGCGCAAACACGCGGTTTTGCTACCGCAAGCCCTCTTTTTGGCACGCGACCTTATCCAACAAGAGCAAAAAGATTTCTCTATAGTGCGCAGTCGTATTACAGACTTTTTTGAAAGTACGCCCATTCGCCTCGAATACTTTGAAATCGTACACTCCGAAACACTACAGCCTGTCCAAACCATTGCCGATACCTCGCGGATAGCACTTTGTATAGCGGGTTATTTGGGGGAAATAAGATTGATTGACAATATTTTATTGCCTGAGTAAAAAAATAAAGCCCCGCCGCACCATTTTAGAAATACAAACTTGATACACATCAAACAAGACATTGGAAAAAAAAGCAAAAAGAAATCAGGTTCTTCGAAAGTTATTGCGGAATTTGAAATATGAGGCATTGTGAAAGTAAGTCATGTTGCTTCAACCCTTCGGGTGTCTAAACTAACTAACTCAAAATGAGTTAGTTAGTTTAGACACCCGAAGGGTTGAAGTTCTCTAAAAATCAAACACCCGCAATAACTTTTTAAGAACCAGAAATCATAAAGCAGGCAAGACGCGAGTCTTGCCTGTTTGGTTTTTTCAGAAAAGCAGTAAAAATTGTGAAGAAAGACTGACTATTAGTATATCCGCTCCTCAACCACCATCTTTTCAGAAAGCCATTTTGAATCATATTTCTGGTTTGGATTATCTTCAGAGATATTCGCATTGCCTGTAGCTTCTACTTTGGGATAAAAATCATACGCGCCTTTGCGAAAACCACCCACATAAACCACCTGCGGGTCGGAGGAATAGACTTCTTTGAAAGTCGCTTTATAGACATAAAAAGTAGTTCGTTTGCCTTCATGCATGATACGTACCTTTCGCAAAAACTCCAAATTGGGGTGTGCGCCAAGATATTGATTTTCAATGTGTTTCAGAGCCAACCTCTTGGCTATCTTGGCTTGATTTTGAAGGGATTTGGGCACCAAGTCTAAGCGGTTTTCCTCGTGAAAGATTTGTAGGCAAGGGGCAAGCATGGCATTGTCTTCGGCTATGTCCGCTACAGTGGCAGGCAAGATGGGATATTTATCTCGCACCAATAGTTCGAGCGCACGTAAGCGCATTTCGTTCGTAGATAGCTTACTGTCTGCTATTTGTGTAAGCACCTTGCCTGCCCGCTCGTCTGTAGACAGGCGCGAAACTATGCCCATGAAAGTTTCGGAAAGCGAATTGATGTGGGTAGTATCTGTACCTTGCCTGCCCTGCGCCATGATTTTATATAGGGTAGGCAAGTTTTTCAGTATAAGTGGGTGCGTAATTGTGTCATTTGCCCACAAGAACCGCTCTGAAGCATTCAGCGCGAGGCTTTGAAACGCTTTGCGGTCTGGGTAGGCAAGGTATTTTTGATAATTGATTTCAAGCAATGCCAGCGAATCCACTATCATTTCTTTGGTAGTTTCTGTATCGGGTTTTGCCTTTAGTACCTCCAAAAAAAAGTCTAAACTTGCCTGCGTTTTTTGCTTGACAAAATGCTTTAATACGTTTTCTACTTTGATAGTCGCATATTTGGGGGCTTGAAAAGTATCTTGCAAACAATACGCACTCAATAAATCGAGGTCTTGCGGGGTGGTATTTTTGCGCAAAATAGTCTGGAGATGTTCCCACAACACAAGCGCGACTGCAGGCGTATAACTTTCTGTAGAATCGTCTGCAAATGGCTTGTCAAGCAAGCGCATGAGCGCGTTTTTATCACTTTCAGTGAAGGCATAATTGGGCAAGGCTTCTTTTGCCTGTTGAAATACAGTGGCATCTTTTGACTGCAAATCCGCCAAAAGTAGCGCGGACTTAGGCTTAAAAATATCTAAAACGACTTGATTCGAGTCGGGCAGGAAAGTCAAGCTATTCAGAAAAACGTCTATCCGCGCAGGCTCGAAAAGCTCTTTCGGCAATTCCATCTGTAACGTATAAACGCCTTCAGGCTTATAGTAAGATTGCAGGATTTTGTAGGTATTGGCGTGTTTATTTTTGAAAAGCGTATAGGCGGCTTGGGTAGGCAAGGTAGTATCTTTTTCAGTGATGTAGCGGGTTTTGATGCACTGCTTCAGGCTGTCTTCGTGTGTGAAGTAAGTATATTTACCATATTTCAGTGCTTCTACCGAAAAGCTCACGCCTGTATTAGGTTCTGTACTTTGGTATTTGTAAGTATGTGCAAAGAGGTCTGGACGGTAGCTGTCGAGCTTTTCATAATGTTTTACGGCAGGCATCATGAGGCTGATTCCCGCCTTTTTGAAGTCTTTTTTCTCTAAACTATACGGCTGAAAAGGCAAAAAACGGAATGTTTCCCATGCTTTGGCGGTAGGCTGTATCTCGGCAATGATATAATGGCGATTCCCACGCAGGTAAGATTTTATGCGGATACTGTCCTTGCCTGCCCGCACCGCAAAAGTCTGGCTCGGGTAGCCCTGAAAAGTAGTGCTGGCTTTGGTATAAGCGGTATCAATTTTCTCTTTGATATACAATTCAATGCCTTTGAACATAATAGAATCACTTTGTAACGGCTCGCCTTGCATCAAATCACGATACATCACAAGTTCGTGCGGGGTGCGGTAACTGTGCGTGTATTGCCTGTGGTGGATAGATTCAACTTCCAGCGTTGTTTTTTGGGATTTTTGGGCAGGCAAGTTATAAAATTCAGTAGCAAAAGCCCCCGCCTTGTCTTCCCAAACTTTGATAGTGGTGTCTATAGGCATCAGCTTGAAAGAATCAAAAAAACGCGCTATATGTGGTTCATAAAGTGCGGAGATTTTGGTCAAGGCTATCAGCGTGTATTGATTGCCTTGTGCCTCCAAAATGCGCGCTCGAATCCCTTGCAAAGTGTCGCTTTTATTGTAAATCAAATACTCGATGCCCTGTGCCTTGCCTGCCTCGAAGGGCTTTTGGGTTATCAATTTGCCGTCTATTTCTTTTAGAAGTTCTTGTAAATTGGTTGCTTGGCTTGTAGAATCTTGCGGGTGGCAGTTGTAGGCATAAAAGCACCCTGTGAATACATCAAAAACATTCACAAACTCGCCCTTATGCTCCCAAGGATTGAGGATATTCATGCGCAGTCCAAAGTACGAATTTTGGGTAGGTTTGAAGGGTGTTTCGAGGGCGTAGCCTTCTGGTACATACTTGTTTTCGTACCAATTTACGGGCGTTTGAGGCGAATTGAAAATGTATTTATCGGGGTCGCCTTGCGTAAATTGGGGCGTAACTATGCGGACTTGGTAGCCTTTCTTTCTGAAAATATTTACCACGCCTTCCTCTCCTATGAGGTGCGCACAACCCATGACACTGAAAAGTGTTTGCTTTTTGGTAATGCGCAAAATGCTGTTTACCATGATATAGTTGCGCAGATTCATGATGCTGTCGCCTTCCAGCACTTCCGAGAATTTGGCTACTTTCTCCAAATCGCCCGACCGATAATATTCCACCATTTTGTCATAGAGTTGCATGGGTTGCAGGCTATCAAATTCGGAATTAGCATCTTTCTTTTTGTTTTTACCCATACTTCCGCCGTACATATTCATGTGTTGTTCGAGGACTTCGAGTCCATAGATAGTTTTGCCATGTGTTTTGGCTTTGTGGGCAAGGTACGAATCTAAAAAAGTGGTCTTGTCATTTTGGCGCGTGCGTGGGAGTTCCTGCTCAAAAGGATTGGGCAGTCCTTTTTTTTCAGTAACTTCTTTTTTTGCTTTTTTTCGTTTTTTCCTTTTCTTGGTTTCAGGTTCGGGCTTTTTGTCAGATTTAGGTTCAGGTACAATGTCTGTTGTAATTTCTGTTGTGATTTCTGCTTTTTTTTCGTATAGTTTTAAGTCCAAGCCATACTCTGTACCATAGAGATAAAACTCGTCTTGTTTTTGTAATATATCATCTGACATAGTCATGGCACTGTCCAAATCCACCTCTGCGGCAAAGGCTTCACACGCATCTAACAGCACCATCACTGAGTCTGAAAGCTCAAACACTCGCGCATCAGGCAAGTGCATAGAGCCAAATATATAGGTGGGTTTGGGTAAATCTTTCCCGCTAATCTCCCAAAGCAAGGCATATTTAGATTTATCTACTTGTTGGGCAAAAAGTGGATAAAAAATGGCTATAAAAAAGTAAAAACAGACAAGTAAAGCGCGTATCAGCATAGTTTTATTTTATTTTTCCAAAAATAAATAAAACTTGCCTATAATCCAAATTTGTAGCATAGACAAGATGCCTGTGCTACAAATTTTCAAAAATAAGGAACGAGTAAAAAATAAGATGGTCAGATTTTGTGCGATATTTTGGGTTTAGACGAGGCGCAATAGAAGCGCAAAGCGGTGTTTTGTAATGAATATTGCAACAAAGTATAAACACAAAAGATTAGCAAAATGTCTAAGTTATTTTTTACTCGTTCCCAATCACTCAGGATTTATATTACCTTCAATGTGAGCGCGGTATAATCGTCATATTGGGGCGTATCTTGGGCAAATAAAGTCCAGTCAGTTTGGATTTTTTGCAATAAATCTTGGGGCGTTTCTTCATGATGTGCCTGTACGCAGGCAAGCAATCTGTCGTAGCCATATTCCTCTTGAGTAGGATTTCGCCCATCTACTATCCCATCAGTATAAAGCACAAACACATCTCCTTTTTGATACACAATACTTTGTATATCAATGTGTTGTGAAAAAGTATTATTGCGCAATATCCCAAACCCCAAGCCCTGTGTAGGCAAGTAGTAAGTGTGTTTTCGCTTGGCATCATAGCGCAAAAGTGGGCAATGTCCCGCTTGAGCTATCTCTATAGTATGTGTATCTGTGTCAATGATTAAAATACTTGCCGTAATAAAAGAGCTTTTGGGTAGGCAATTACTCAAAGCGCGGTTGGTGTATTGCAAAAACTCTGTGAGTGAGCAGTTCAGCTGTGCCAGACTTTGGAAAATACCTTTCATTTGCGCCATATAAAATGCCGCATTGGTGCCTTTGCCCGATACATCACTCACTATCAGCATGAGGCGCGTGGGACTGATGGGATAAGTATCATAATAGTCGCCTCCCACTTCCGAAGCAGGACTGTAGATAGCCCCTATTTTTACCCCTTCCGTAAAGCGCAGGTTGGTAGGCAGGAGGTTTTGTTGAATTTGTCGCGCGATTTTAGCTTCTTCTTTGTAGCGTTCTGTTTCGAGGGCTTCGTGAAAAAGGCGCAAGTTTTTGATAGAAATACTTGCCTGCCTCGTGAATGTATAAACCGCCTGTTTTTGCTCATCTCCCAGTGTTTCGGGTTCTTTCTTGAGCAGGATGAGTGCGCCTATGTAGTCCTCATTGTAGGCAAGGGGAATATTGAGCATAGACGCATATATGCCCATGACGGGGGCATCTTTGCTATCTCTTGCGCGTTGATGTTGGAATCGGTTGGCAGGTAAGTCGCCTTTGATTTGTTGAATGTAGGCAAGCTCAATTTGCGAAAATACACTTATTTTGATATTGCCTTGTGTATCTTGTATCTCTACCCAGCCTGCATCAGCTTCTACTGCCCGCATAGTGCTGTCTATCAAGGCTTCATAAATTTGTTCTTCTTTTTCTCCATTTTGCAAAACCATTACCAGACGCTGAAAACCTGTAATTTCCTCTAATTTTTGCTCAAATACAGACGAGGTAGGCAAGTTGAATAAGATAACCAAGACTGAGAAAATTCCATAAAAAAGTACAAAAACCAACACCGTCAGCACATATACGCTGTGCATGAGATTCGTATAATATACATTTTGGGTGTGTTGTACTACTGTATAAAAAAAATAATACGAAAAAATAACAATGAATGACAAGAAAAAAATGCTCTGCCATTTTTCTTTCGAGTTCAAATAAGCCACCCACCGCAAATGAAACGCAAAAGGTGATGCCACCCCCAAAATAACCAACATAGCCAAAAGAAACGGCACATCATCAAAACTAAACTCAAAAAAATTGAATAGCAGACTTATCAATAACACATATTCAAACAGATGCCATTGTTTTACTATTTTTTCAGTCTTTGGTTGCAGAATCATATACTTCCAAAGCATATATGCCTGTGTAAGAAAAACCATACCCACTCCCACACTGGCGTGATATAATATCTCACCTACTTCTTTGTAAGGTTTGAAATACACTACCACCATGTGAAGGGCAAAATCTACTATAGTTGTACTCAGCCCTACTACAAATAACTTACCCAAACGCTCTACGAGGCTGTTTTTATCGCTTTCGTGCATCTTTGCTTGGTAATAAAAATAAAGCAACAGCAGATAAAAATTCAACAAAAGCCCTTTCAAGTAAAAATTCCAAGCATCACCTTCTATGCGTACAAAGCCTGCCCATGCCAACAAGCGCGTAGCAAGTAGCAACAGCCAACTTATCAGATTGACAGACAAAAAGAGGCGATACATTTATGAGATAAAATTTATTTTGATTGTTTTGAAAAAACTATCTCGCAAATTACAACCTTTTTTTTGAATATACGTATAAGGATTATTAAAATTTAATAAAAAAAAACTCTTGGTACGCTATCATACCTATAGCAAATAATGCCAAAAGCACACCGAGGCGATTCAAGTTTGAAAGTTTTTCTTTAAAAAGTAGCCACCCACCCAGTGCAGAATACAAAATAATGGCTATATTGAAAAGTGGGAAAAATAATGCGCCATTATTTCCAAAGTCCGACAAAGACTTGACCATAAAATAAAGCGAAAAAAAATTGGGTGTACCCAACACTATGCCCCATATCAAGGCGCGAAAAGGTGGAACATAGCCATCTTTAAAAAATTGAAAAAATAAGATTAAAATTCCCCAACTTCCTGCCGCCGCAAAAATCAAGATGGGCAAGGCTGTGGGGCTTTCTGGGCGTGCGTATTGCTCATTCAAGGCATTGATAGAAGTATCAATCACACCACTGAACGCAAACACCAAAAAAGGCAATGCCAAAGCAAAAAGGCTCAAATTGGCTTTTTTAGTAGGCGCATCAGTAGCAGGAGGCGCATTCTTCCAAGAACTTGCTACGATAGCTACACCCGCCAAGACAAGCCCTGCATAGTTCCAAAAATCAAAGACTTTTTTAGAATTTTGTAAAATAAATAGGCTAAACAAGATAGGAATAACCATCGATATTTTTACAAATACAGTCGTGATGGTAACGCCCACAGCCTCTGTAGAAAGTCCCATCATATAAAACGTAACTATAAACATAGCACCCAAAGCTACCGAAAACCCCAAAAGCGTAAGTGTCGGCGCATTCGTGCCTACAGGAGCTTGTCCAACATCTATCAACAAACCTATCACCACGCAGGTAAGGTAGTTGCCGACTACAGCAGGAAAAACAGGCACTTCATAACGCGAAAATAACCGCAAAATGATTACCAAACACGCCGAAAAGAACGCGCCTAAGACAAAATTTAAGTATTCCATTGTTTTGGAAATTCAACAAAGTAATTGTGCAGTATTATCTGCCCATATACAGCACGGGCAGGCAAGGGCGTTTTTAGCGATTATCTACTTTCATCTCATAAAGTAGTACATTGATTTCTACAATCAATCTATCCACATCTTTGGCATCTATGCCATCATAGTAGCCTCTTATGCGCCCCAAGTCATCTACCAACATGAATTTGGTAGCGTGCAAAAATTCGGGTGTGATGGTGTTGCTTTCCTGCCCAGCATTGATTTTGTAGCCAGTGTAGGCAAGGTCATAAATTTCTTTTTTCGAGCCTGTGAGAAAGTGCCACTTGCCTTTGACTGCCTCGTACCTTTTGGCGTAGGCAAGTAAAGTTTCGGACGTATCATTTTCAGGATCAACCGAATACGACAAGATTTGTACCTTGTCTTTTTTGGCAAACATGGCTTGTACGCGGGCAAGCTCTTTGCTCATTTGAGGGCAAAGCGTAGGATTTCCACATTTTGTAAAAAAGAAATCTACCACATTTACCTTTCCACGCATGGTTTGGTTGGTTATTTTTTCCCCATATTGATTTGTAAAGGCAAAAGGAGGCAAGACATGATGCGTAACTTTCCATTTACCTGCTACTTTTACAGAGTCAATAGGATAATAAACCCGCAGGCTGTAGCGGTTTGTACCAAAAATATAAAGAAAAAAGAAAAAGAAAATAGGCAAAATCAATATCAAAAAGAGCCAAGTGCCTTGTTTTTTCTTGTTTTGTGTCTGATTCATAGCCCCAAAATTAGCTTGTTTCTTTGACTAAAGCAAATTTGATTCTTTGATAATTGCGGAATATTCTGTAGAACAGGCTTCCAGCCTGCTGTTTCAGTTGTTTCAGGTTCTATTTACTAAAAACAAAGCGCAACCCCATATTTTGTTGAAAATTGAGGTTGCCACGCAAATCAGTGAGGCTTGTTTTGGACAAAACAAGCGTGGGACGCATCTCATACAAGAAATGTACTCTACTCCAAACGCTGTGCTTTTTGCCCACCCTAAAGTCAATGCCTATAGGTGCAAAAAAAGTATAACCTACAGTATTTTTATTCCTAAAACTTTCTGACTTAAAAATGTCTCGTCGAAAGTCATTGTTGTCAAGACGTGATATATACAAATTTCCAGAACGTTCCTGAAAACCTGTAAATTGATTGTAGGTAATGTCCGTTTGGCTGTTGAGTGTAAAAAAAACAGAGGCACCCAATCCCGCATAAAACCCCCAACGTCTTTCAGGATCAGTTCTATAAACCAAAGATGCCTCCAAACGCATCTGTCGGCGCGAATGACTCATACTATAAGATGTCCTTTGGGTAGAATCCATGAAGTATTGCCTACCTGTTTGTGCTGAAACCAACGTGTCGTAGGTTTTTGTGATACTTTTGCCATAGCTCTCGTATCCTACATCATCGCGGAAAGTGGTAAAACCTACACGCATTTGCCAATTAGGTTTATTGGCAAAATTAATACCCGCCAACATAGAAAACAAGCCTGTTCCCATTTGTCGTTGATAACCCCTGTAGCCTCCAAAGCTATTTTGTTGGAGAGAAGTAAAATCGTCTTTTAAAAGTGTGGATTGTGGGGCTAACTGTCTGTAGTCCGCCAAACTCATCTGACTCAAGCCTTGATGCACTATGCCAGACTGAATATACAAGTCAGATAAATACAAACGACTTTTCGGTTTGGAGACTGGGACAGGCTCGGTTTGCGCTTGTGCAAAATTGAAGGTGCTTACCCACAACAGCAGGCAAGGTACAATACTACCAAATTTCATATTTTAAAGGATTTAAAAGGTTAAGAAAAATGAAATAAAAATTAGGTAGTAAAGTTTACACATTAAAAATTAGAGTAATTTGACAATTATGGCTTAGATATTAGACAAAACTAAAGTGAGTTTGGTTGCGTTTGAGTTGAAAATATTTTTGCTCTGGGGATTTCTCCTACCAAATAATTCCGACAGCAAGAAATATTTTTTAAAATAGTTGTTGTACTAACTATTGTTAAAACAAATTTTTTATACTAACTTTGCACTATGATACAGACTGATATTTGCATAATTGGCGCAGGTCCTGTGGGGCTTTTTGCAGTATTTGAGGCAGGATTGCTGAAGATGCGTTGCCATGTGATGGATTATTTGCCCCAAGTGGGCGGACAGCTCTCTGAGATATATCCCAAAAAGCCTATTTATGACATACCGGGCTATCCTGTAGTGCTTGCGCAAGAGCTTGTAGATAATCTTATGAAGCAAATTGCTCCTTTTGAGCCTACCTTTACGCTGGGTGAGCGCGTAGAGGAGGTACAAAAACAAGCAGACGAAACTTTCATAGTCCGTACCCACGAAGGTACAGAAGTACACTGCAAAGTCATAGCCATTGCGGGTGGTTTGGGCTGTTTTGAACCTCGCAAGCCTGAACTCGAAAACATTGAGTTTTTTGAGGGTAAAGGGTTGGATTATATCATCAAAAATCCTGAAGTGTATCGTGGAAAGCGTGT
>JAAFJK010000104.1:1510-3833 GCA_013298105.1 Cytophagales bacterium | reverse complement strand
CGTTTCACTGCATACGTGGCGCGGTTTCAGCGTTTGAGGAGCTTTGAACCAACCTGATTCTTGGTCATATTCCAACGCATTGAAAATCTGAAATAACAACGGAGTAGCTATTTCTGCACCAATCAATCTATTTACGCCCTCGCCTGAAAAATTGCCTACCCAAACGCCTATAGTATAGCGCGGATTGTAACCCACACACCAAGCATCTCGCCTGCCATAACTCGTACCTGTTTTCCACGCTATTTTGGGTAATTTATACGTATTTTCAAACTTCGAGGGCAAATCGGGGCGTGTGGCTTGAGAGAGCATTTCGGAGATGAGAAAAGAGGCAGAAGGGGAAAGAAGGGTTGAAGGGTTGAAGGGTTCAAGGGTTGAAGGGTTTTCCTTTCCACCTTTCCACCCTTCCACCTTTTGCCCTTCCACCTTTCCACCTTTCCACCCTTCCACCTTTTGCCCTTCTACCTTTCCACCTTTCCACCCCTCTACCCCCATTCCTTGATATTTCCCCCCTGTTGCAAATGCGCTAAAAAGCATTGTCATTTCCTCTAATGTAACCCCACAACCGCCCAAAATAAGCGACAAACCTAATTTTTTGCGGTCTTTGTGGACTTGTTTGAATTGCGCTTGAGAGAGTCTATCTATCACACTTTGCACGCCTACTTTTTCTATCAATTCTACAGCAGGAATGTTAAGTGATTGAATAAGAGCCTGTTCTGCCGTAACATTGCCCAAAAAACGCTTGAAGAAATTTTCAGGTTCGAAGCCATTGAAACTACTTGGCACATCTGCCATGATGGTTTTGGGTGTGATAAAACCCTTGTCTATCGCCAAACCATACACAAATGGTTTGAGTGTGCTACCTGGTGAGCGCACCGCTTGAATCCCATCAACTTGCCCATCATTTTTGGTATCTGCAAAATTGGCAGAACCCACGTAAGCCTCCACACTTTTGGTTTGATTGTCAATGATAAGGACAGAAGCATTGGTAATGCCCAAATGCTTGAGGCGTTGCATATAGGCTTGAACCAAGTTTTCCGCTTTTGCTTGTTTTTCGGCATTGAGCGAAGTATGAATGGTTGTTTTTTCAGGAAATTGGCGGGTAACGCGCTGAGAAAAGTGTGGTGCGAGTTCAGGCGCATTCAGGCGAGTCGCGTTCAAGGCTTCGTTGAGTGCGTTTTTCAAATATGTTTCAGGAAAGACACCCGCCTTCAGCAAACGCTTCAGCCAACGGTTTCTTTCATTCACAATCAAATCATTATGCTTGCCTAACGTAAGCGAATTAGGTCGATTGGGAATAATGGTAAGCGTTACTACTTCTGCCAAACTCAACTGCAAAGGCAATTTATCAAAATACAACATCGAAGCAGATTTTACACCTTCAATATTGCCTCCGTAGGGAACAAGATTTAAATACAGTTGCAAGATTTCGTCCTTCGAATAATGCCACTCAAGTTGCAAAGCTCGCATCAATTCCCATGCCTTGCCTGCATAACTTCGGCGTTTGGGTTCGAGCATACGCGCCACTTGCATCGTGATGGTAGAGGCACCTGACTCTCTTCGCCAATACCAAATATTGGAGGCAAAAGCCCGCACAAGCGCAAGCGGATTGATACCAAAATGATAATAAAAATATTTATCCTCTTTTTGCAAAAGCATTTTCCGCAAATTGGGGCTAATTTCGTTCAGCTCTGTTTTGAGTCGCCACTTTTGGTCAGAAGCAAGATAGGCGTGCAAAATCGTGCTATCTTGTGCCAAGACTACAGGCGAGTATTTGAGCCTTACCTGCACAGGCGCGTACCAATCCCAGAGCAAAAACACCCAAAATGGCACTAAAAACAGCAAACACCAACCCACTATGCCCATTCGCCTGAACCGTAGGGTAGGCAAGGCAGGCAAGGGTTCGTGTTCGCGGATTTTCGCTACCAAAAACTTGAGAATAGCTGTGAAGGACATAAAAAGTACGAAGTGCAAATGTACGCGCTATCTTGGTAACTTACAACCTCGTACTGTTTTCTATTTTTATACTTGAGAATTTTTGCCTAAAGCCCTTTCAAACAATTCAGGCGAGCGCAAAAACGCCACACCCGTAATAAGTGCCAAAGCCACCAAAGGCGCGAAAGGAGGTTGTTGGAATGAAAGTTCAACTGCCATTGCCCCAGCCCAATAGCCTATAGCCGCCAATATACCCAAAGTAGCGAAACGAGGCACAAATAACAACAACACAATCGCAATTTCCATGCTTGCAAAAATGAAGCGATTGTCAAAAATACCAATTTTGATGAAGTTTTTGCCCATTTCGCTATCGGCAGTTGCCATAAACTTG
>JAAFJK010000104.1:0-1500 GCA_013298105.1 Cytophagales bacterium | reverse complement strand
TAACATAAAGGCACTCAATAATCCAAGAAGTACCCAACCTACCATTTTTTGAAGTTTCATAAGTGAATTTTTTGTAGTTCTCTGCCCCAAAGAGAACTTGTGAAATAATGATATGCTCCTTTGAGGCAAGGAGCTTTTTTAGTGTATAGTTAATAAATGTCTATACACTTATTTTTGTTTTAAAAAAGACAAACAATCTTGCCTGTCAAATGTACTATGAGCGAACCTTATCTAAAAGTGTTACAAGTTGCGTGGCTTCTTCCAAACTGATGTTTTCAGGAAAGTCTTGCGAAACAGGCATATTGTTCGAAACCGTTTCTATCATTTGCAAACCTTCTTGAGTGAGTTCTATTTGTACTAAACGGCGGTCTGTGCTGTCTTCTTGGCGCGTCACCATTTTTTTTTGTTTTAATTTTTCTATCAGGCGAGATACATTCGACATTCGGTCTATCATGCGCGCCTTGATGTCAAGCACTGAAAGAGGTGTAGGATAACTCCCTTTCAAGATGCGCAAAATGTTGTATTGTTGGTGTGAAAGGTCAAAAGTCTTCAAATATCCATTGATTTTATTCTCTAACCAGTTGGCTGTGAATAAAATGCTTAGCATAGCTTTGTGCTTTTCATTGTTGAATTTGGTAGTTTTTAGTTCCTCCTCTATTTTCATACTGCAAAATTAGTGTATAGACATTTAAATTCCAAACATTTCATAAAATATTTTTAAGGTAATTCTTTTTTGAGCACTTGCCTGCCAAACAAAGTGCGCAATCTATTTGCGTACTATTTTTTTTGCTTCAAATTATTTTTAATAAAAATCCTTGCCTACGCGCTCAAAAAGTGGGTTTATAAATTATTTTCAAAATATTTGAAAAATAATTTTTACTGCGCAAGTCCTTTGCGCACCTACATAGCTATCTTTGCAATATCAAACGAGGTTAAACATTTATCATTTATCATTTATCAACCTTGCCTGCCAAATGATAAATGTTCCCTGATAAATGAATAAAATGAAGTGGTAGCTTAGACGGTAGAGCAGTGGGGTTAGTTAATTTTACGATTACCTCCACAGGTCAAGTTAAGATTTACTTCTCTATATGGAAGACCCATGTGCGGAGGTTCGATTCCTTCCCACTTCACAAGAACATTCAACATTTAACATTTAACATTTAACATTTAACATTTAACATTTAACATTTAACATTTAACATTTAACATTTTTTATATAAAACATTGATAATAAAAAACTTATGCCTGATAAATGATAAATGTTAAATGTTCCCTGATAAATGTTCCCTGATAAATGAAAAGAAATAAATAGGTCAAGCATTTAAGTTACTTCAACTTTCCTTCCACGAAAAAACAACTTATGCGATTACCTTTTTAACATTTATCATTTATCAACCTTACCTACCCCATGATAAATGACAAATGAATTGAAGCAGTAGTGTAATGGTAACACAGCGGACTTTTATTAGTCTTGAAATTATCTACAAAGGTCAATCA
>JAAFJK010000230.1 GCA_013298105.1 Cytophagales bacterium | reverse complement strand
AAACTGCTTCAGAAATCAACAACAAAGGTTTTGAGGTAGAAATGTCCGAAAATGGACTTACCTACGAAAAGATAGCCTTCATTGAGGGTGCAGGAAGTTCAACAACTCCTAAAAACTATCAACTAACCACCATCAACCAAAATGACGGTTATTATAGATTGAAGCAACTCGATTTTGATGGCTCGTTTTCTTATTCGCCTGTGGTGTTTGTGGAAGGTTTGGCAGGCAAGGTCGTGGTATATCCTAATCCGAATAATGGTGCGTTTACTGTCAAAAGCCAAAGCCCCCTAACCCCTGAAGGGGGAAAAGTGCGCCTATTCAATGCGCAAGGCGTGGAAAGCCCCCTAACCCCCGAAGGGGGAATTTATAAGGTAAGAGCTGACTTGCCTACGGGTGTGTATTTCCTGCATACTACTGTGGCAGGCAAGGCGAAAATCACGAAAGTAATCGTTCAACATTGATCATTTAACATTTAACAGTTTTTGCTTGATAAATGTTAAATGATACATGATAAATGAAAAAGAATTTGTTTTGTAATAAGACTTCAAAAAACCCGCGACCTTTGGACGTGGGCTTTTTTTATCCAAAATATTCCCCCTTGGGGGCTGGGGGCTAAATAGTTACCTTTTATCTTTCACACTGTTCGTTTAAATGTTTCGTTCAATGTGTGCCTTTACAAATTTTAGCAAATACAATACTTGGGTTAAGTCTTCCATATCTGTAGCATCAAATTGTTTGCTGATATAATAAAACTTGCCTTCAAGCAACACAAAATACCAGTTTTGCCCTATCGTATAAAGTCCATAAATAGGCAAGTTTTTACCATTATTCAAGGCTTGCGCCGCAAGCATAGAGATTAAAAGTTGCCCTTGTGGGTCTGATTGGCTTTTATTTCTTGGTTTATACTCATTCAAAAAGAAAAAAGGAGTTTGTGGGTCTTGTTTGCCTGTAGCGACTAACATTTCTACCCTACCACGAATTTTTTGCGTTTCGTTTTGGGCATCTGTGAGATTAGCCTCTAAGGTAGCCTCCATAAAAGTACGATATCTATTCAGGTCGTAAAAATACACAATATCAATAATAGGCATCAAGAAGAAAACTTTGATGTCTTCCTCCGCCCAAAAATTGACAAAGTCCTTGTGCCTTTTGCGCAAATCATCAGCACGTGATAACTCAATGGGTGTAAGCGGTGTTTGGTAGGCAAGCCAATCCTCCATCAAAGCGCAAGATTCGCGTTGTGCTATGCCAAAAGTGCGCTCCACTTCTTCAGTTTTCCACTTTTCAAAAGATTTCATGATGCAATACGGTTTTTCATGCAAAGATACAAAAAGTATGACAAATCTCACACAATCTTAAGCCTATTCAAAGACTCCTCGCCTGTCGTTTTCAAATCATAAACAGGCTGGAAGCCTGTGCTACAGTTTTGCCTCCGCAATAACTTTCGAAGAACCTATACACTTTCCTTGCCTGCCCACATAAATAGAAGGCAGGCAAGGTTTTTATACAAATTCTCCCTTTTTCTCCTTATCAAACGTGATAAGTAGGGCAGGCAAGAGCGTAAGATTCGTAATCAGTGCCACGAGAAGCGTAAGCGAAGTAAGTGCGCCCAGCGCGACAGTTCCCCCAAAATCAGAGGCTACAAAGATGATAAAACCACCCAAAAGAGCCACTGAAGTATAAATCATGCTGTAGCCTGTTTCGCGGATACTTACCATCACAGACCCCATGATGTCGTATTCACTTTCATACAATGCCAGCCTGTACCGCGCCAAAAAGTGAACCGTATTGTCGACCGCAATCCCAAGCACAATACTAAAAATAATAATCGTACTTGGCTTGAGTGCAATGCCTACCAGCCCCATGATGCCTCCAGTCAGCACAAGCGGAATGATATTCGGCACAAGCGAAATAATGACTATCCGCAGATTGAAAAACAACAGCCCATGCGCTATAGCTACCAAAAGCACCGCCATCCACGTCCCCGAAATGAGGCTATCAATCAAATAATCGTTGCCTTTGATGAATAAAATGGACGAGCCTGTTACTTTTGCCTCCATTTTAGTGTCTTTCAAGATGCGCTGAAGGGCAGGCAAGATTTTGTGCTTCACGAGCGTATCCATTTTGATAGTCCCAAGGTCGGCTATTTTGAGCGATATGCGGATACGCTGTTCGGTACTATCCACAAATGCCCGCATCATATTTTTGCCTTTATTCAGCGAATCTTTCGAAGCACTTGCTGAAGCATAATTCATCACAAACAGCAGTTCGTTTTTGGTAGGCAAGCGGTAAGAGGCTTCATCTCCGTTGTAATAGGCTTGATTGGCGGTTTTTATCAAACTCAGGTAAGAGATTGGCTCGTGCAGTTCGGGCAAACTTACCAAATAACGCTCAATAGAATCTATTTTTTGCAATATTTTATAATCTTTCGTAGCTCGGCGCGGCTTGCCTGTATCAATGATAATCTCAAGGGGCATAATGCCCTTGAAATTGCGTTCAAAAAACCGCAAATCTTGCATAATCACAGAGTTTTCGGGAATATCATCTACTATGTAGGCAAGGGCTTTTACGCGCGTCATGCCGTATATGCCTATCGCTATGACCACGAAAGTACAAATATACGTCCAAGTGCGGTACTTTTGCGCCAATACCACGAGGCTGTCCAAAAGCCGCTGCATGGGCTTGAAATCCAAGTGTTGTATGTCGCGCACATTCGGGGGAGGCAAGTACGCAAAAACTGCAGGCACAAAAATAATGCTTATCACAAATGCAAAGCACGTATTCAGCCCTGTAGCTATCCCAAAATCCGTAAGCACAGGCACATCACCTATGAATACAAAAAAGCTAACCGCTGTAGTAAGATTTACGATAATCGTAACAAAACCTATCTTACTGACTACTTTTTTCAGGGCTTCATGTTGATTGCCGCTTTGGAGGTATTCTTGTTGATACTTGGTTATGAGGTAGATAGCATTTGGAATAGCGACTATCACCAAAATAGGTGGCATCAACCCTGTAAGCAACGTTATCCGAAAGCCGAGCATAGCCAAAGTACCCAAAGCCCAAATGATAGTAAGCACTATCAGCCCTACCGAAACCAGCACAGGATATAGCGAGCGATAAAATACATAGACCACGAGTGCCGTAATCAGTGCCGAAACCCACAAAAAGAAGTCCATTTCACTCCGTATTTTTTGGGCTAAGGCAGTGCGCGTGTAGGGAAGCCCCGAATAGTGCAGCTTGATGCCTGTTTCGGCTTCAAATTTTTCGCACAATTTTTTGTAGGCTTTTATAAGAGGTATGCGTTTCGAAGAATAGAGATAATTTTTCTCAATCGTTACGGCAGTCAGCATAGCCCCATTTTGGATATTCAAGAGTTGTGAGCTGTAGATATGCACAGATTTCACTTTCTTAAGAGCCATGTCAAGTGCCTCTTGTGTGGTAGGAAAGGGCGCGAATATTTTTTCGGACGTAAACTTCTTTTGGGTAGTATCTTTTTCCAGATATTGGAGGCGAGGCAATGCCAATACTTCCGTAACGCCTTCTATGCGCCTCAAGGCTTCACACAAATCAGCAAATTTTTTGAACTTATCGAGTTTATAAACTGCGCTGTCTTGCATAGCAAACGCCATCACGTTCTCATCAAGTCCAAATTCTTTGATGAATTTTTGATAAAAAACCATCTCGGCATCATGGGCAGGTACAAGCGGGGTAGGGGCATAGTTTACCTCTACTTCACGCGCCCTGTAGCCCATATAAACCGTAATGGCTAACAAAACAAGCAATAAAATCAATTTGTTGCGTAATATAAATTCTGCAATTTTATCCCACATATCAGGAAAGTCGTAAAATAAGCACTGGACGAAACTTAGACAAGGGCAGGCAAGAAAGGTTTAAACTTTCCCTGCCTGCCCGCAAAGATAGGGGCTTTATGTTGAAAAACCTTGCCTACCCACGCACAAAATAAAAGCCCGCGCACGCGCAGGCTTTTATTTTATGCGAATTTCCAAAATTCTTACTTTCCGAAGCTACCTCCGCGTGAGCGTGAAGAAGAACCTGAACGGGTAGAAGTGCGTGGTGCGCGTGAGTTATTGTTGTTGTCATTGCCATTGCTTGAGGCGCGTGTATAACGTGCAGGATTGCTGGCTACTTTTTGTTTGAAAGATGACAACTGTTGTTGTTGTTGTTTGCGTTCAAAGAACGAAGGATTGCTGGCGCGTCCATGTGGGCTGTTTGTACCATATTGGTTATTGTTACCATAGTAAGGTGTGTTGCCTGTACTTGGATTGCTGCGGTAGTCGCGGTAGTGATAATAGTTATCACGATACACAGGTCCAGCCATCATGTTCATCATTGAACTCATGAACATATACTGTCCGTAGAAGTGCCAAAATGATTGTCCACTGCTGTTGGTTTGCCACTCGCCATATTTGGCATTGCCTACGCGGTTATTGAAACCTGGAGGCGCGGGAACTTTGTGTATTTTACCATCTTCGCCTTTAGAAGCGAGTTCGAGTCCCATGTTATTGAGGTTTTCGGCAAAAAATTGTTCACTTGTTTTTGTCCAATCACCTACCTTGCCTACCGAATCTTTTTCGATGTCTTTGAATACCTTGTATTTGTGTTCGTACAAGCCTTTGCTTTCGTCCATTTTCATATCATGCAAGATGATAGAATAAGACTTCTCATTGCTGAGGTCGCGCATGAGCATATCTACAGGACTGGGTCCGTCATATTTAGGTTTTGATGAGCCACAAGCTGTGAATATAAGCGCACAGGCTACAAGCCCACAAAAGAGCGTTGATTTCATTGATTTAGTTGATTGATTATGAGATAAAAGATTGAGGAGGTAAATATATACTTGCGCATATATTTGTATAAGTGTTGTTTCTCTGTGTATTGTTACGGAGGGCAGGCAAGGCTTAGGGCATGATGATGTTTGAGAAGTCGTGTTCGCTCACTTTCCAGCCTACAGAGGCAGAAAATTCTTCTTCACCCCACTGCTCTATAGTCATAAGTTTAGCTTCATCTTTGGTGGTATAAGACCAAGATACGAGTTCGCTCCATTCATTTTGGTTGTGCGCACGTTGGTAACCGATATTTTCAGACTGTCTGTAGTAGGTTTCGCCCTCAAAAGGTATGCGCATAGGAGGCGCATTTTTGTCTTTATCCATCATCACATCTACCACATCTTCAGGCAAGTCGTGTATATTGATACGCCTATTCAGGGTACAATGCATTTCTCCATCTTCTTCGGTATAAAGGAACAAGATGTTTTTGCCTTCTTGTAGCTGAAACTCGTCCGCAAATTGGTCATTTCCCCAATCGTATTCATAGCCTTCTATGATTTGCCAAGTCTTGAGGTCATAATCCACAAAAGAGCCTACACGCAGTTGATTGAGGCGCACATTGGTAGGGTCGTACTTGTACTGATTATCTTCTTCGTTTTCTTTTTTCTTTTTAAACCAGTTAAACATAGTTTTGTAGGAGTTTATATACAAAGATACGCTTTTTTTCTTTAAATTGTTTAATGTTTATAAAAAAATATTAAATGTCCCCTACTGGTCAGTCTTTCTTATTTGTTCGCGGTCTTTTTTTCGGATTGCCAACCGAAAAAAAACGAATAATTAGCAAAAACTAACCCCTACTTCTCCTCCACCAACTCAAACCTACGTTTGATAGTTTTTTCTTTGGCAGGTACGCCATACTTGAGCCAATGCGGTATGGGCGCGAACTTCAGATAGTAGTCATAAAACTGTTGCATACGCACCGAGAGGTCGCGCTTGTTTTTAGTTTCTACCAGATTGTGGTCTTCCCCATTGTAGGTAAGCATCCAGACAGGCTTTTGCAAACGCCTCAGCGCATTGTATAGCTCGATGCCCTGATACCAAGGCACTGCGCCATCGCGGTCGTTGTGCATAATAAGCAGGGGCGTTTTTATCTTGTCTGCCTGAAAGAGAGGCGAATTTTCTAAATAGGCAAAAGGTTTTTCCCAAAGTGTAGCCCCTATACGGCTTTGAGAACGCTCGTATTGGAAGGTGCGACTGATGCCTGTTCCCCAACGTATCCCACCGTATGCACTTGTCATATTTGATACAGGTGCGCCCGCCATCGCACACGCGAAAAGGTCTGTCCGCGTAATAAGATAAGCCGTCTGATAGCCCCCCCAGCTCTGCCCATTCAAGCCCAATTTTTCCCTATCCACAAAACCCAAACTCAAGATATGCGATACGCCCGACATGATGGCATCATACGCGCTTTGTCCAGGTTGCCCTGTGCGGTAAGTGATGTCAGGCATAAAAACAATGTATCCATTGCTTGTGAACATAGTCGGATTGATGACAGAGGCACTTGGGCGGGGCGCGTTGTATTCGTGGAGTTCTTGGCTTACGCGCTCATAGAAGTAAACTATAGTAGGATATTTCTTTTCTGCATCAAAGTTTTCAGGCTTATACAGCAAGCCCGAAAGCTCCTCGCCTTGTGGTGCGTGCCATTTTACGGTTTCTACTGTTCCCCAAAGGTATTGTGCTTGTTGGGGGTTGGCATTGCTTACCTTGCCTACCTTCGTGAAGCTGAGGTCTGCGTGATAAATGTCAGGGAAGTTTTTGAAAGTCTGTTTTGAAAATATATAGCGGTCTGCCTCCCTTGCCTTCGTGGGCGTACCAAAGAGCATCGGCTCAAGGATAAGTTTGCGGGGCGGTTCGGGACTACCGAGCTTTATGGTAAAATAACCTTCTTCTTTTTTCTCCTCATCTACTACAGACAGGAAAAGGTCAGGCTGAATATAGGGAATTTCAAAATCTAAACGAATGTGTCTGAAAATAAATTTATTTTCCCTGCCTTTTTGTGTGATGCGCTGGGCGGGTGTTTTGTTTTCGGGGTGCAATGCCCATATATCATAGCGGTCATAGACAAGGAACAGTTCGTCATTTTCAGTCCAACCTGCCACTCCATAGTCTTCAGGTACGTCAGGCATATCAAACTGCTCATCATAAAAGCGCGTTTTTACGTTTTTGGTAAGGTTGAATGTTTGTCCACTTTTGAGGCTATAGCTATACCAAGCCGAGTCGGGTTTATTGTACCAAAAAGCATATTCGCCATTGGGTGAGATGCTGGGGCGGTCGCGGATTTTTTCTTTTACTTTTTTGGGTTTATTTTCTTTTGTGCTGAGGACATAAAGGTCATAATATGTCTGTCCTTCCCAAGTGATGACTATGTCATAAGGTTTGGACGATATACCGAGAGCCAACTCTGCATTGCCTTCTTGCGCGAGCAGGACGGTAGGCAAGTCAGGGGAGGCAAGTTGCACGATTTTCTTTTGCTTAGGGTAAGCCACTGCAAGATAACCGCGTTTACTTTCGTTTTTGAGTTCTACATTTTGCTGAGGCTGTATTTTGGCATCTTGCCAATGCCATACATCAACACTTACGATTTCTTCGGGCAGGAGGGTAGTGTCTGCTACAAGCGGGACGGGGTTTGTGCCAAAATAAAGTTTTGCGCCATCTTTTGAGAAATAAGGCTTGAAGTCCTCTTGTAGCATATAATCTGTAGGCAAGCCTGCAGACTTTTTATCAGCTAAGAGAGTCGCATTTTTTTGTTTTTCAGTCCAATAATACAGTTCAAAATGCTTGATAAGGTCTTTTTCGTGTTTCTTGGTGGTGTCGCTGTCTGTGAGGAAGGCAAGTTGTTTGCCTTGTTCATCAAAGGCGAGATTTTTTGTCTTGCCTGCCAGCGCGTGGATATGCTGTAGCTTTTGCTCCGTCAAATCATAGACATAAACACCCTCTTTGAAAGTAGTGTCGTTGCCTGTAGAAGCGAAGCCCAAAGAGCCTACATATTTGCTAAAATTATATTCTGTAACGAACAGGAACGTATCTTGTCGGGCGGTAGGCAAGTGCCTTAGTACGAGCCTTGTGCCACTTTCTTTGTTTTCGCGCTTCGGTGGTTTGTCTTTCTTTTTGGGTTCAGTTTTTTTCTTTTCTTGTTCTTCTTTGGTGCGTAGCAAGAGTTGGCGTGCTTCTGCCAATTTTTGGGCTTCTTCAAGTTCTTTTTTCAATGCTTCTATCTCGAGTTGTTCTTTGGTTTTGGGTGTAGGTTCGCCTTTTTCGTTTTTCTTGTCGTTTTTGGGTTCTTTGGGTTCGTTTGTAACCAATTTGAATGGGTCTTTTTTGTCTTTCTCCTTGTTGTTTTTGGTTTTGAGAGAGTCATTTTTGGGTGGTTTTGGTTTTACAATTTTGAGAGAATCCGTTTTGAAGTTGATAGAATCTTTTTTGGCGTTTTTCTTCTTGCCTGCCTGCTCTATCTCGAGCTGGTAGGCAAGCCAATTTGTGCCTCTTTCGGGCATTTTGAAAGATTTTACGTTCGGAATTTTTATGAGGCTATCTTTGGCAAAGTCATAAATGGCAAGCGTATCTTTAGGGAGTTTGTCTTGGGGAACTTTGCGCCTGCGCATGGCTTTGGTAGAGTCGGTACTGGGCTTGATAAGAAAAACGAGATATTTCGAGTCTTCAGATATTTTTGGACTTGTGGCGCGTTCAAAGGCACGAATTTTGTCTTTTTTACCAGAGATGTCGTGAAGCATGACTTTGCTGTCGTTTTCGAGGGTTTTCAGGGTATAAGTTACCCACTTTCCATCAGCAGAGATGGCGCGGTCTTGGATAGTGTTCCAGACATCATACGCCGCGTGTGTAAGGGGCTTTTTTTGCGCCTTGCCTACCTGCATTGCGCCGCAAAAGATGAGTAAAAGAAGCGAAAAACGAAACATTTTGACAGTAAAAGAGGTGGTTTTTTTGCAAAAGTAAAAAAAGTTTTCGCTAAATTTGCCAAAATTCAAAAATAACAAGTATTTTTACCCAAAAATATTGTACGAATGAAAAAAAAGCTGTATTTACGTATTTTTTTATGCCTTTATTTGCTTATTTGGGGAGCTTTTGGT
>JAAFJK010000320.1 GCA_013298105.1 Cytophagales bacterium | reverse complement strand
CGCATTGAGCGAATAAGCCGTACCCACTGTACCCGCAGGCGCACTCGTAACTGTAAATACTATAGCAGGACAATTTACCGCAAAAATATAAGTTTGCGTTGCCACACAACCTACTTGAGTTGCTGTTACAGTGTAAGTTGTAGATGCTACTGGAGCAGTAGGCGTACCAGAGATAGCACCTGTACCTGTATTCAATGTCAAGCCAGCAGGCAAGGCGGGAGAAACACTGTAAGTAATCGTAGCAGTGTTGCCTGTTACAGCTGCATTCAAGTTATAAGCTACATTTACAGTAGCATTCATAGCTGTAGTATTCGTAAATACTATATTTGAACACACCGCCGCAAAAGTATAAGCCTGTGTTGCTGAACAAGGACCGCTTTGGCTTGCTGTTACTGTATATGTAGTAGAAACTACAGAAGAAGTAGCTGTACCAGATATGATACCTGTGCTTGTATTCAAGCTCAAACCAGCAGGCAAGGCAGGAGAAACACTGTATGTAACAGGTGTGGTAGTTGTACCCGTTACACTTGCATTAAGCGTATAAGGTGCGCCTACTGTAGCATTTGTGGGTGTAGTATTTGTGAATGTGATTGTAGGACAACCCACCGCAAACACATAAGCCTGTGTAGCTGTACAAGGTCCAGCATAACTTGCTGTAACAGTGTAAGTCGCAGAAGCTGTTACAGTCGTAGGCGTACCAGAGATAGCACCTGTACCTGTATTCAATGTCAAGCCAGCAGGCAAGGCAGGAGATACACTGTAAGTGATAGTCAAACCTGTACCAGTCGCACCTGCATTGAGGTTATAAGGCGTACCCACTGTAGCTACACTTGCTGTAGTAGCATTGAAAGTCAAAGTAGGGCAACCCACACTGAACGTATAAGCCTGTGTTACTGAACAACCTGTTTGGCTCGCTGTTACGGTATAAGTAGCAGAAGCTGTAGTAGCTGTAGGTGTACCTGTAATAGCACCTGTAGAGGTATTCAAGGTCAAGCCAGCAGGCAAAGCAGGAGATACACTATAAGTTATCGCAGTGGTAGAACCAGTTACGCCTGCATTCAAAGTATAAGCTACACCTACCGTTCCGTTGTTGGGAGCAGTGTTGGTAAATACTATGGCAGGGCAAGTTACCGCAAAAATATAATCCTGTGTAGCCGTACAAGGTCCAGCATAACTTGCTGTAACAGTGTAAGTTGCAGAAGCTGCAGAAGCTGTAGGTGTACCAGAGATAGCACCTGTAGCTGTATCTAACGTCAAGCCAGCAGGCAAGGCAGGAGATACACTGTAAGTGATAGTCAAACCTGTACCAGTCGCACCTGCATTGATGCTATAAGGCGTACCCACTGTAGCTCCTGTTGCTGTAGTAGCATTGAAAGTCAAAGTAGGGCAACCCACACTGAACGTATAAGCCTGTGATACAGAACAAGGTCCAGCTTGGTTAGCCGTTACAGTGTACGTAGCGGAAGCTGTAGTAGCTGTAGGTGTACCTGTGATAGCACCTGTAGTAGTATTCAAGCTCAAGCCAGCAGGCAAGGCAGGAGAAACGCTGTAAGTAACAGGGGCTGTATTTCCTGTGATACTTGCATCAAAAGTATAAGCCACACCCATTACACCATTAGGTGCAGTAGCATTGACAAATGCCAATGTGCTAAGCGTAAGGTTCACTGCACTTGAAGTCGTACTTGGCGTACAAGTTCCTGAAACAACACAATCATAACTACCCGCATCTCCTGCATTTACAGGACTGATAGTGATAGAAGCTGAAATAGCACCTCCTATTGGTGTGCCACCTTTGCGCCATTGGTAGGTAAGACCTGCACCTGTAGCTAACACGTTGAATGTTACAGAAGCACCTATACAAGATACTTGAGCTGTAGGTTGTGTAGTGATGTTTGGTGCGGTTTGTACGTTAAGTGTACTTGACGAAGAAGTTATGTTACCACAACGACCTGTAATGACCACACGATACAAATAAGTATTGAATGTAACAGGAGCCGCCAAGATATTAAGCGTAGCCGTAGTAACATCACTGTAATTAACGCCATTCGCTATATTCGCAAAACCGCTTCCTGTATTCACTTGCCATTGATAAGTAAGCCCATCTCCAGCCGCTGCTACTGTAAAAGAAGTAGAAGCACCCGCACATATTGTGGCTGAAGCCGCGGGCTGTGTAGTGATAGTAGGTGGAATGCAGTTTTTAACAGCCAAATCATCTACAAAGAAAAAGTAATCTCCTGCAGTAAAGCCTGCACCTATAGTACCTTGAATAGCCAAAATAATATTCTGACCTGCATAAGCACCCAAAGGAATTACTTTTTCTGTCAAAGTAGCCGTCAAGCCACTTGTCGCTCCGTATGCCTGCAATGTAGTCCATGTTAAACCACAATCAGTCGATATCCTCACACGAAGCTCATCATCAGCATCTATTACTGCATCAACTGTAGGTGTACTAAAGTTATATTGCGTAGCCGCCACTTTGAATACAAATTCAGTATTAGCTGTAGCTGTAAATTTAGGACCTACAAACCAATCATGTGTTTGGTTATTAGACCAATAGTTTACACGAGCTACCACATTACCTTCAACACCCAAGTTAGGTGTAAGGGCTGTACTGGTAAATGAAAACCAGTTTGAAGTTGTACCTGCTGGAGTTGTGATGCCTTGTGCTTCATTCCAGTTAGGAAACACTGTCGTAAGGTTACCACCATCAAACCCTATATAATCTACTACTGTCAAAGGTACTATCAAAGGAGTTGTAATAACTCTTGTAGTAGCAGCCATAGCATTGTTTGTAACATCTCCATCAACGCCCACCGTTACAGTAGTATTTGCATTGAAAGTATATGTTCCAAATGCACTCATATTAAAAGTAGTGCTTACTACTACATCTTGAGTAGCATCTACAGCCAAAGTACCTGTGTTGAGTGTTGCTGTCAATGTTTGTGTTGCCGCACCTGTTACATCTACAGTTACTGTAGTAGGGTTGGTAGCAAAATTCATGGGTAATGCACCAAAGTTTTTAACTTTTACTGTTACCGTTTGATTTGCGCCATAACAACCAGCTGTAGCAGGAGATACCAATGCTGTTGCTGCCATATCTATTGGAGCCGCATCATAGACACGAATATCATCAAGCCATAACCAATAATCAGGCGTAGTATCTAATGTAGCACCCGTTGTACCTCTGACAGCCACTAATATTTGTTGTCCATTGTAAGCAGCCAACAAAACAGTCTTTTCTGTCAATGTAGTAGTAAAATTAGTCGTTCCTAAGAAAGAGTTTGCCACAACCCATGTTGCACCACAATCTGTTGAAACCATAATTTGTATTCCATCATCATCTCCAACAGTAGTCGGATTAATGGCTGTATTCCAAGCGGTTGCCGCAGTACTAAATTTCAATGTACTTGTTGCGGTAGCCGTAATTTTAGGACCTACAAACCAATGTTGCCCTTGTACAAAAGTACTACCGTAGTAATTGATACGTGCAAGCACATTACCGTTTGCTCCCAAGTTAGGCGATGCCGTTGTATTAGTAAACGAAGACCAGTTTGTAGCCGCAGGTGTTGGTGTAGGATCACCTGACGCTTCATACCAATTAGGAAATACAGTGGTCATGTTATTACCATCAAAGCCTGTGAAGTTTACATTTTGAGGTAATGCTACAGGCGCAACATTGGTACGTGAACCTACAGAGGCAGTATTATTGCCTGGTGCCAAGTCGCCCACAAGGTTAGAAGTAACACTAAAATTGTAAGTACCTGTTGTACTCATATTGAGTGTGCTAACCATTGTAATATCTAAAGTAGCACCTGATGCCAAAGTACCTGTGTTTACAGTACCAGTCAAAGTAGCTGTTGTTGCACCCGTAACGTTGGTGGTTACAGTCAAGTTATTGGTAGCGAAGTTTAGAGCCGCAGTACCATTATTTTGAATTTGCACAACTATACTTTGGGCGGCACTATTCAAACAACCTACATTGGTAGGTGTAACCAAGACCGTGGGCTTCGCATCAATTGCAAATAATTGTTCAAGAGAAAAATCATCTACCATAAAATACCAAGGCACTCCATCACCTACTACTCTCAAGGCTATATAATAAACACCAGTAGTGGGAGCCGTGAATGTACCCGTAAGTTCTTGATAACCAGTGGTAATAATATCTCCATCCCCATCTGGAACTGCTGAGGCGATATTTATAAGTCCAGCATCTGTTTGACTGGTACCATACAAAATACTAAATTCTGACCAACCTGTATCTGTAGTACCTGTATTATACCAAATACTTGTCTTGTAACTTGCACCACCCGTAAGTGTTACAGGAGCAAAATAATACATATCTCCACCAGCGATGGTTGCCCAAGAAGTATGTGCATAAGCTGTACCTGTGCGTGGCAATCTTCCAAAACTTTGACTGCCTATTTGGGTAGTCCAATCTCCATTTCTAACATGGCAAGGCACTTGTGCGCCTGCCACTGTAACACTTTCAAAACCTTCAAAATAAGGTAAGGCTACTGAAGCACAAGGTGTAGTAAATGTAACTATGGAACTGTATGTGCTTTGAAGTCCATTACACATAGTGCGTATTTGTACTTCATAAGGTGTATTAGCCAATAATCCCGTCAAGTTGGTGGTCAAAACGCCTGTTCCCAATACCACTGTAGTCCAAGCACCTGTACCCGTTCTGTATTGAAGTTCATAGCCTGCAAAATCACCTAATCCCAAATTCCAGCTTACTGTAGCTGAAGTTGATAAAATATTAGAAATTGCGATACCTGCGGGCGCACCACAAGGAGGTATAACTTCCCATACCACATCATCTATAAAAGCACTCACATTTGTATTTGTTCCTTCAGCTCCATGTCTGAAAGCTACAAATTGATTGCCCCCTGTATAAACATCAAATGGAACTATATACTCGGTGTGTGTTGTGGTAAGCGCAATATCTATAGTATTACTATAGCTATTTGCATCTGTAGCACTCGTCATTGTACCCACTTTCAAAATGGTACCTGCTGTTCCTGAACGTGCTCTGAAACGAACACGACGAGATTGCCCAGCACCTAAATCTGACATTTGAGGCATTATAGCTATGACGCGTATGTTTGGATCTGTTGTAGTACCATTGATAAGTTCAAGTTGATTGCCAGAAACAGGTGTACCTGAAGTAGTTGTTCTTACTGCTGCAGTTGTACTTGTACCTAATACAACAAGAGAACTCCAACAAGAAGGCAGAGTTGGTGTAAGAAATAAGTTGAAGTCATAATTTCTTGCAGCACTTATTGGGCTACAATTGGTTATACCCACACTACCATTTGAATATTCACTAAAACTTGAAGCAGAACACCTGCTTCTTATCTCTATGATGTACGGCTCACCTGCTACAAGTCCAGTCAAATTAAATGTATTTGTGGATTGGCTTGGTATATTCACTACTGTATAAGCGGCAGGCAAGTCACCATATCTGCGGTAACGAATGTCATAACCATTTGTAGCTCCAGCCACTGTTGTCCAGTTTACTATCAAAGTGCCATTGGGAGGTGTAGCACCAAAAGCCGCAAGCGTAGGAAAAGGCACACAATTATTGGGTGTGAACGTATAACGAAGCCCATTTGTAGGAAAAGATGTGTTCAAAGAAGACATATTCGCATACGCAACTGCGCTATTATTTGCGTTTCCTGTACTGGTATTCAACCAACTTTGTCCAGCACCTATAAAGGTTGCGCGTGTGTGTGTATTCAAATGTGCGGTTGTTCCATTTGTTTTCAAACCAACTAACCCGACAGTACTTGTGCCTGTAGGCAAGGTAAAAGCACCGTACACTATATCTACAGTATTCGTTGTTTCATTCAAACGTATTTGAAAATTCATAGATTCACCTGTCGAACCAGACCTTCTATAATTTTTCCACTGCACTACCAAAGTTCTATTGGGAGCTGTTCCTATTGTTTCATAACGAATCTCTGAACCTGTTTGTCCAAACAAATCTGCTGCAAAACCCGCAATGGCTGTATGAGGTATTGCAGAAGCTAAAGGAGATGTACTATTACCTACTTGAAATGAACCATTCGCAGTACCCAAATTTATCCAACCATTTGTACTCACAGCAAAACGCTCAAAAACATTGCCATTGAAGGTGAAAGGGAAATTGATAGGAAAACCATACCCCGAGAATGTACTTGTAGAACCACCTAAAGTACCTGAAAACGACTCACTGTCGTTTGATGTGCCACCCAATACAAAACCCCCTGTTATTTCTGTGTAAGTAGTGCTTCCTTGCGAAAATACATAATTCAATGGGTTGTTTTGTGTGCTGATGGTAAGGGCAGGCGAGTATTCACTGAAAGTAGAAGCAGAGCATCTATTACGCACTTCTACTACATATTGCATACCTTGTTGTAGTCCCGTTAGGTTTGCCGTGCTGGTAAGCTGACCAGGCACATTTACCACAGTATAAGTATTGAAAGGATCCATCAACCTTCTGTAGCGAATATCGTAACCATCTGTAGCTACTGCACTTGCACTCCAAGCAATACTTGCAGTTGTAAGACCTGTTGCACCAACTAAAGTAGGGGCAGATGTAGGCACAGCACACAGCGAAGACACAAATTTTAAAGTAGTACCCGATGCTGGCACTAATCCCTGTGAAAAACCTGAAGTAGACGTATTACTTGTACCTATAGTGGTTGCCGCCCAACCTTGTTGTAGAATCCTATTGAGTACACTTGTGAATACCGCAGTGTTTGTACCCACCTCGCGCAATCCTACTTGAAATGTAGTGGTGGTAAGTGCGCCAGAAGCAAAAGTACCATATACATATTCCACAGAATTATCCGCTTCGTTCAAACGAATTTGCATATTAAAGTTATCACCTGTAGAGGCACTTCTTCTATAACCTTTCCATTGCACTACAAGCGTTTGATTGGGTGAAACACCAATGGTAGCATAACTAAGCTCAGAACCTGCTTGTCCTTCCATATTCACACCAAATATAGAAAGCGCATTTGTATAATTGGCGCTACTTGTACTCAATGGTGTAGTGGTAACGGCACCTATAGGAAATGTACCTGTTCCCAAAACAATGAAGCCATCAGTAGCGACCGCAAATTTATCAAGCGTTAAACCTCTATAATTGAAGTTAAAACCTATCGGAAAGCCTGTACTCGTAACAGGACCTGTTGCGCCTGTAGTACTATTATTGAAAACTTGTGCGTTGTTTGCAGTAGTACCCAATACTGTTCCGCCTGTTATCTCAGTGTATGTACCCAAAGATTGAGTACAAGTATAGGCAAACGTAGGGGCTACAGGATTGGCTCCAGTGGAAAACGTATAGCTCGCGCTAAAAACACCAGCAGGTGCGCAATCACTTTGTATTTGTACTTCATACGAAGTAGAAGCCAATAACCCTGTCAATGTAGCAGAGTTTGTACCAAAAGCCACAGGATTACCTACAAATGACGTGAAAGGTCCGCTTGTTCCCACTCTATATTGTACATTGTACCCACCTGTAGCAGAAGCAACAGGATTCCAAGTAATTGCCGCCAAATTATTTAGGGGCGTGATGCTCGTAATAATGGGGGCAGAGCAAACAGGAGGTGTGTAAGTAAAAGTAAGTCCTGAAACAGGATATGTAGCCGTATTGGAAGAAGTACAAGTTGAATTGTTGGCTATACCAGCAACACTTGTATTCCAGTTAGTAGCTGTACTTCTATTGTTATAGTCCACATTGCTATGACCACGAAGTCCTACTTGCGCAGTAGTGGCAGCGGTGGTAGATGTGTTATTCACAATCATATCACCATATACCAAATCTATCACATTCGTTGTTTCGTTCAAGCGTATTTGAAAATTAAAATTTTCAGACACTTGAGTTGCCACATACCTTGCATAAGATGACCACTGGATTACACAAACGCGGTTGGGTGCAGTACCAATAATTTGAACCCTCAGTGAAGCATCTGTATCAGCTCTTAAGTCTGCTGAAAATCCGGCTACCCTCTGTTGCAAAAGTGCAAGTGCTGTAGAGGTAGTTGAAATAACAGTGTAACCATCTGATGCGTTTGTATTTACAGCAGAAGCACCTAAAGAAGATTGTCCAAACGTAATCCAACCATTGTTGTTGATGCCTATGCGGTCGAATACCACACCATTATAAGTAAAATTGAAACCTATAGGAATACCAACACCTGAAGAACCACTTGAGCCACCCAATGGTGTAGATGGATCAACAAATACTTCATCATCACTTACGTTGTTTCCATAGACTGTGCCACCCGTGATGGGCGTGTAAGTACCAGTCGACTGTGCAAACGTATAAGCGCTTACCTGCGCACGCGCATCAGTCCCAAATCCGAGCCAACACAAAACCCCCAACAGCCACGCCGTTCGGGAAAGTGTTGCTCTCTGTGTTCGTAAAAGATTTTTAGTCATACTATACTGAAAGTTTTTAAGTAAAACATTGATTTTATACTTATAGAAATTGTGCAAGTAGAAATCGCGCAAATATACATAGATTTCTAAAAAATATATATTTAATTGTTTTATTTTTTGCAAATTATTTATGTTATTTTTTATAAAGTATTTATTATCAATGTGTTATTAAATATGTTTTTTCATAAATTAACAAAACCTTGCCTACCGAAGTCGGAGGTTTGAAGCCAAAGGTACGAAAACAAAACCTTGCCTACCCACATACATACGTGCAGGGGCAGGCAAGGTTTTCAAACCTCTAACTTCAAACTTCTTACTTCTTAGGATATGTTTCCGCCAATTTCAAGGCTTCATAAACATTGATAATGCCCCCTGTATTAGAAAGTTTGCCAAACTCTATAGAGTCTTCGCCTCCAGGTTTGTTTACTACTTCAGTATTATATTTGATAGAAGATTTGAGTAAAATCTCTTTTACTTGTGCCGCTTTCAGGTGTGGATAGTAAGAAAGTACGAGTGCCGCCGCACCCGCTACTACAGGTGCCGCCATACTTGTACCGCTTAGATATTCATACTTTTGGTCAGGAATGGTGCTATAAATATCTACACCAGGCGCAAAAATATCTACTTGTTTTTGTCCATAATTGGAGAAGTCAGCCACAAATTTTTGGTTTGTTTTGCCTTGGTCAGAAGCTCCTACTTCTATCCAGTTTTTGGGGCTTTTGCCCTTGAGCATTTTGGTATTGGGAAAGTTGTCAGCTACATCAATATCTTCGTTGTCATTGCCTGCCGCATGAATGAGTAGCACCCCTTTTTTCTCTGCATAGCGGACAGCCTCATCTACACGCGCCTTATTAGGAGAAAACGATTTACCAAAACTCATGTTGATGACTTTTGCGCCATTATCTACAGCATAAATGATAGCGTTTGCAATGTCTTTGTCGCGCTCATCACCATCAGGCACTGCGCGAAGCGACATGATTTTGATGTTCTCGGCTACGCCTTGTACGCCTAAGTTATTTTTACGATTTGCGCCTATGATACCAGCCACATGAGAACCATGCTGTGCATCAGGTCCTTCTACTTCATTGTTGCCGTATCCTTTTTCTTTGAGATTGCTGTAGTTATCGCCCACGATATTGCGGGGATTAAATTCTTCATTCAGTCCGAATTTGGCTTGGTTGCCATAGTGGTCGACATATTCTTTAATCATCTCCGCGCTTACGCCTTGTTTCAGCATTTTGGAGAGTGTTACTTTCGCATCTTTCAGTTCTTGGTCATCTGTTTTGATGGCATCTATTTCTTCTATCGTAAACTTGTCTTTTTTGAGGTGTTTGGCAATGATTTCGTTCAGACTTTCAAAACGTTTTTTCATCATGCTCACTTGCATGAGTGTGCCTTTTGCCTCGCCTGCTTTTTCCTCAAATTGAGTTTTTACTTTGTCAAAGTAGGCTTTATCTTTAGCTGGCAGTTTTTCTGTATCTTTGCCTTCATACAGTTTTTTGAGGCGGACATATTCGCGTGTTACCTCATAAGTATCTTGTGCCACGTCTTTGCCGTCCTTGCCTCCCAGAAAGTCCCAGCCATGTATGTCGTCAATGTAGCCATTGCCATCATTGTCTTTGCCATCGCCTGCCACTTCTTTGGGGTTTACCCACATCATATCTTTGAGGTCTTCATGGTCGACTTCTATGCCCGAATCAATTACACCCACGATGATGGTGGTTGATTTTTTGCCTTTGAGGAGTTCGTTGTAGGCTTTTTCGGTACTGATACCGCGCACACCGTCTGCCTTGTAGTCAAGATTTTGCCAGTTGATGGTCTTTTGCGCTTGTGCATAAGAGGTAGCAAGGGCAAACGCACCCAAAACAAGTATTTTTTTCATAGATATTTTTTTGATAAGTCTGCAAAGATATAGATTTATTACTTTTTAGCAATTTATTTATACACCTTGCCTGCCCAATGTGCCATTTTTTCAGTATATTTCAAGTGTTTTTGTCAAAATGTCAGTATTATATTTGGTTTTAAGGATATTTTATGCCGTTTTGTCTTAGAAAATTTTGTTTTTTGGCTTGGCACGTGAGTTGTTTTAAGTGTAGCAAATCATTCACAAAAACCCAAGTACAAAAACTATGTTTTACAACCATTGTTCCCCCAAAACCGCCAACCGTTTTGCAACGGATTTTTTCAAACAATTTATGCCTGAAGAAAACCTCAGCAAATTCTTTCATGGCAACTTGCCTGCCACCAATATCAGCGAAACCGATACGAGCTTCGTGATAGAGTTGGCGGTGCCAAGCCTTCAAAAAGAAGATTTTGACATTCAAGTCGAAAATCATATTTTGACTGTGAAAGTTGAAAAACACGCGCCCGAAAACGAACCTAAAACGCACTATACGCGCCAAGAGTTTGATTTTACAAATTTCAAACGTTCGTTCAGGGTAGGCAAGGCAGTAGATACTGAGCGCATAGCGGCTCGCTACGAAAATGGTGTTTTGCGCCTTGAATTGCCTAAAAAAGAGCAAGCTCAAGAAAAGGCTACACGCAATATCCACATTGCTTAAGGCTAAAAAAACAACCCGCAAGGGTTGTTTTTTTTGTGAGTGCATACCATTCTTTGTCTTTGTGTCTGTGTTTGAAATTTTTTGGTTCTTCGAAATTTATTGCGGAATATTCTGTAGAACAGGCTGAAAGCCTGTTCATCATTTGAAACAACAGGCTGGAAGCCTGTTCTACAGTTTTTCCTCCACAATAACTTTCTAAGAACCAATGCACGCGGGTAGGCAAGGTGTATTGTTTTTACGTAACTATTTAGTACGGTTGCAAAAGTGTCTATTTTTTGCTATCTTTGCGTTATGGATTCAAGTATGGATATTTCAGAACTACATGAGCTAATAAGAGGATTATTAGCTCGCGTATCTGTGCTTGA
>JAAFJK010000625.1 GCA_013298105.1 Cytophagales bacterium | reverse complement strand
TTGCTAATTTTGTTAATCTTTTGCGCTTATGTTTTGTTGCAATAATCATTACAAAACACTATCCTACTGTTTTCGCGCTTCTATTGCGCCTTACCTAAACTCAAAATATCGCACAAAATCCTTATCATCTTATTTTTTACTCGTTCCTTATACAACAACGTAAATCGTACATCTAAAATCGTCAAGCCTTCTTATCTATCTGTGGGATTGAGTGTCAGACCACCATCTACCACCAATTCCGCCCCTGTCATATACGCGCTATCGTCAGATGCTAAAAATAAGGCTACACTTGCGATCTCTTCTGAAGAACCAAACCTGCGAAGCAATGTTTTGCTTGAAAGATTTGCGCCCATTTGGTCGAGTGCTTCTTGCGGAAAGCCCAATTTACCATAAATAGGCGTAGCAATAGGTCCAGGACTGATAGAATTTACACGAATGTTGCGTGCAGAAACTTCTGTAGCCAGCACTTTTGCAAAAGCCAAAAGCCCTGCTTTGCTTGCGGCATAAACTGCGGCATTGGGCATTCCGACATGATATGCAATCGTGGTATTGAAGATGACAGACGCGCCATCACGCAAAATAGGCAAGAACTTTTGAGAAGTGAAGAATGCGCCTTTGAGGTTGATGTTCATAGTTTCATCAAAAAACGCTTCATCACTTGCCTCGATAGGCGCGAATTTGGCAATGCCTGCATTGATGAAAAGCACATCTACTTTGCCGAATTTTCGGCTAATTTCGCTTACCAAATTTTCGGTGTGTGCGAGGTTGGCTGTATCTGCCAAGATGCCCACCGCGTTATCGCCTAATTTTTGTACAGCTTCGTTCAATGCCGCTTGATTGCGACCTGTGATGATTACTTTCGCGCCTTGCGCTATGAAAGTTTCGGCGGTGGCAAAACCTATGCCACTGTTTCCGCCTGTAATGACTGCAAGTTTATTTGCTAATCGACTCATAATTGTTGGGTTTATTGATGAATATTTATATTGGAATAATCGTTCCTGAATATAAGACAATCTTATTGGAACGATAGTTCCAGATTGTTGAAAAATAATTTTTGAAAGAGTAAGCAATTTAAAAAACCGCACTTTCGGCTACTGTACGTCCATTGTCGAGGTCAGTTTGCAGCATTTTTATCTTGCCTTCAAACGCGCCTAAGACGATTTTGCCCAAAGGCAGGCGCAAAGGCGGATTTTCGTTGTAGGCAGTTTCCACAATTATTTGCGCCCCTTTTGCGGGATTTCCTTCTTGTTTATCGTTTACTTGCGCCATGCGTGTGCGGAATATGCCTGCTGTTGCTTCGTAGGCAGGCAAGGTGTTTTGTGCGTGCAAAAGCGAACTTCCTGCAAATTTGGTACGAAAGGGACCTGGGTTTACGATGGTAACACGCACTCCAAAAGGCTTTACTTCGTCTGCCAAGGCTTCGCTCAAGCCTTCGAGGGCAAATTTGGAGGCATTGTAAATCCCAAAACCTGCTGTACCGCGTATGCCTGCCCCAGACGAGAGTTGAAAAATATGCCCTGCACCTTGCCTACGAAAAATGGGCAAAGCAAGTTGAGTAGCGTACATTGCACCCCAAAGATTGACCTCGAAAATACCTTTTGACTCTGCTATAGTAGCTTCTTCTATAGCTCCCGCAAAACCAATGCCTGCGTTATTGACCAATATATCAAGCCTACCAAATTGTTTTTCAATGATTTGAAAGGCTTTTTCGAGGTCTTGTGGTTTGGTAACGTCAGCAACAAGTCCTAAACCTTTGCCTTCGTGTTGTTGATTGAATTGTTGCGCTTGAGTTTCTTGGCGAAATGTGCCTACAGCTATGTCGCCTTTTTGCATGATGGCTTGGGCTAAGGCTTCGCCTAAACCGCTTGAAATGCCTGTGATGAACCAGATTTTTTGCATATAAAATTTTTGGTTTGAATTACAATGCAAAGATAGCATACTTGCCTGCCCTGTGGGTAACAAAAAAATTACTTTGTGTGGTACTTTTCGGACATTTGGTTTTTGAAGTCTATAGGCGTTTGCCCTGTGTCTTGTTTGAAAATACGCGAAAAATAGCTTTTTTCTTCAAATCCCAACTGAAAACCAATCTCGCCTACCGAGAGGGCAGAAAAAGTAAGCAAGCGTTTTGCTTCTAAAATGCTTCGCGCCCTGATGACTTCAGTGGCAGTCTTGCCTGTTATTTGTTTCACAATCAAGTTCAAATGATGTGTAGTGATGGCTAATTTATCCGAATACGCAGAAGCAGACAGATTTTCTGCAAAATGTTGGTCTAACAATTCCTTGAAACGCTTGAAGGTGCGCAGGTAAGTTGCGGGGTAGGCAAGGGGCGTTTGCGCATTGATACAACGTTGAATTTTTATCAAAAAAACGTGCAACAATGCCTGTAAAATAGCTTCTGAAGCATCTGAACGCGCTTTTTCTGCCAAAAGCAACTCCAAAGTAGGCTTCAGTTCGGCTATATGGGCAGGCAAGAGTTTTAGGTAAGGAAAGGTATAAAGATTGTCCAAAAAGCTCAATTCAAACAGCAGGTTTTTGTTTTGTTGATTGAGCAAAAAAAAGTCTTCTGTAAACATCAAACACACGCCTTCCAATTCGTGCCATTCCTCAAAACAATGCAGTTGCCCTTGAGAAATGAAAAACAGGGTATTGTCTTGGATTTCATACGCCTGATAATCAATGAATTGCTTAGTGCTTCCTTTTTCTATCCAAAGGATTTCATAAAAGGTATGCCTATGCAAATCATCTACATCAGGTTCTTCCATAGTTTCGAAGCGTGTGATTTCAAATTGCGTAAGGTTATGGGGCTGATTGAGGAAATGCCCAATGTG
>JAAFJK010000425.1 GCA_013298105.1 Cytophagales bacterium | reverse complement strand
CTAAATCGCCTACAGTCTCAAGACATTGCCGAAGCAGTAAGCTATATACTGCACGCGCCTGCCCATGTCGTGATTGATGAGTTGCATTTACACCCTTTTGCACAAAAGCATTGGCAGAATGGTTGATTTTAATATTTTCGACCTTTCCACTCTACACTTTTTTGCAGAAGGTAATAAAAAAATGTGCCTAAAAGCAGGATTTCTTGGTACAATATAAAAAACGGAAAGTAACTTATATAACGCAACTTGCCTGCCCGATACAGCGTAATAGCCAATGTAAGGAAGCTCAAAGCGGTATTTGAGATGGCTATACCTACTGCGAGGGCAGGCAAGGCAAAAAACAACAGCACCAACAAAGGCAATAAAAAAGTCCGAAGCAAAAGTAATCCTTTCCAAAATATATTCAGCTCAAGCGCACCTACTAACCAACGCCTGTGTTGCTTAAAAAGAGCCTCCCACGTGGGGGCAGGCAAGGAAGTTACTATAGCTTTATCGTGGACTACATTCAGGAAAGTGTACCCTTGCCTGCGTATTGCCCAAAAAAGCGCGAAGTCTTCTGTGATAGAAAAGGGCATCGCTTCATAACCTCCTGTAGCCTTGTATGCTTCTGCTTTGAGTGCCATGTTGTTGCCTTGTGTGGTCAGCCCAATCCCAAAATAACCCAAAAAAGCAAAAGTTCCCAATGCCCACGTCCACTCGAGGGCTTGGCAGGCTGAGAAGATGCCTTTTGTTTCTATCCACGTCAGGTGGCTGGCTATGCCGACTTCTTTGCCACGCATGGTTTTGTTTTCAATCGTTTCGAGCGCGTCTTGCACCCAATTAGGCGAAACGGCTATATCAGCATCTGTAACGAGCCAATACGCGCCTGTGGCTTTTTGGGCGAGCTGTGCAAGCACATTGCCCTTGCCTGCCTGCGCACCTATTTTAGTCATGATGTGGTGGAGTTCTATATGCGCCTTGCCTGCCCGAAACTCAGCTATCAGCCTACCTGTAGCATCTGTAGAGTCGTCATTGCCTATCAAAATCTGTAGATGAGAGGTAGGGTAGGTAAGTGCTTCGAGCGCGTCCAAACATCGCTTGATGTTTGCCTCCTCGTTGCGGACTGCGATAAGTATAGAAACTTTTTGCATTTTTTACATTTATACTGTTCGTTCTTCGAGAGTTATTGCGGAGGCAAAACTGTAGAACAGGCTTCCAGCCTGTTGTTTCAAATGATAAACAGGCTGGAAGCCTGTTTTACAGAATATTCCGCAATAACTTTTGAAGAACCATACTTTTTTACAGCCTGACTGCAAAATTAGCCAATTTTTCTGACATTCATATTCTTTTGTTTAAATTTTATGGTTCTCTGACAATTTTAGTGGAGAGAAAAAAGAGTTCGCTTTTGTCATCATGAGCGAAGCGAAGAACTCGTTGTTAATCAACGGTTTGTGAGTGAAAAACGAGATTTTTCGCTTCGCTCAAAATGACAAATAAAATTGTCAGAGAACCAATTTTATTAGTCTTTTGGGTTCATGACTTTGCCCATGAACAGGATTGCCCCTGTCTTGTGGTCTTTTATCAAAAACAAAAAAGGACGATTGGCAAAAAAGATTTTGTGCATGGGTTCATGCTTGATGGAACTTTCGGTGGTTTGCATGATGATAGCCGTAACAGCCGCCGCTTCTGTGCCTTCTTCATTTACTTCCACAAAAGATTTGTGTAAAACTAAAGCTATATGCAAAGGCGTTCTTTCCATGATTTTTCCAAATTGTGCAGCACCTTCTTTGAACGCCATCTTGATGCCCATGTCCTGTAAACTGCCATTCAAAGTCAAATCACTTTCTATTTTGAACTTAGGCAAAAGTACCTGCACATCAGTTGAATGTGAGGCGTTTATCCATTTTTCATAATTGACGTAAGTAAATTCTTTCTCTACATCTTCCAAGCTATTTTGCGGGGTAGGCAAGACAACGAACATCGAGGCACTTTCGTCTGTATAAGGAAGTTCAATCATCTGCAACCGCTCATTTTCAAAATACTTGAAATAGTCTTTTTTTTGCATAAAATCACAATTTTCAGTCTTGCCTGCGCTTACCGCAAAAGGGTGAGGGCGCGTATTTTGTTTGTCAAAAGACTTTTGCCAATTTGATTTGAAATAAATGGCATTGGTCAAGATAAGGCGCGTAAGCGGGTGTATATGTGCTGGTTTGACAATTTCTTTGATTTTTTCGTGTGTTTTTTCGCTTGTCCATTGATTGATGGTAGCGCAAGCCTCCTCTCGGTTATCATAATTGAGAGCCGCTAATTTTGCCTTATAGGTATTTTGCATAATATCTTGGTAGGCAGGCAAAAACTTATAGCCCTGCTTTATCCAAAGTGCGTTTGCTACTTCGAGCGAAAGACCTTTGGGCAAACCTTTCTGTAAATTTTCTTGGAAAGTGGCTTGTTGTGTATGAAAATCAGGTGTGTTGTTGAAGTAGAGCGTTTTGCTCATTTCGTCCAAAGTTTCTTTTTCAGCTCCAGCATATACCATCGCAAAGGCAGCCGAGACGCTGAAAGGGGAAGCAAAAAGATTCTTCTTTTCAGAAGCAAGGACAGTTTTGTAAAAATCAAAACTAAACTGATTGACGCTTGTAGCGGGGGTTTGCGCAGGGCAGGCAAGTACAAGGAAGTAGGCGAATAGGAAAGTCAAGTGTTTCATATAAAGTTATACTGCACAAATACCGTTTTGTTACAAAAAAAACTTGCCTGCCCACTCCCGCAGAAACGCATAGCGGTTTTCAAGAAGTTATACAATTTCTTGCCTCTTTTTCGTTATTTGAAAAAAATGCTCCTAAAAATTAAACTAAAGTTTACAAAAATTTTATAAAAGATTGGAGTAATAATTGTATTTTTTTAAGGAAAAATACTAACTTTGCGAAAAATTTAAAAAACCCTTACTTTCACCTTTTTTTATCCACATGAGCCTGATGACTAACCAACCTAAGAAAGAGGAAAACCTGCGTTACTCTGAGCAAGAACTAAAGGAATTTGAAGAAATAATCAACAAAAAACTTGCGGCGGCACGCACCGAACTTGCCTACCTCAAAGCAAGTCTGAACGGAAAAGCAAGCGAAGGAATCGATGGCTCAGTCGGCAATGCCAAACTGATGGAAGATGTAGCCGATGTTACTGAAAAAGAAAACTTAAACCAACTTGCGGCTCGCCAACAAAAATTCATTCAACAATTAGACCTTGCACTTATACGCATCAAAAACGGCACGTATGGCGTATGTATTGATACAGGCAAACTCATAGCCAAAGAACGCTTGAAGGCTGTACCACATACTCAGCAATCTGTAGAAGCCAAAAAAGCGCGTATGTAAACCCCATATTTTCTATAAAAACCAAAGACCGCATTTTAGAAATGCGGTCTTTTTTAACTACCCAACTCGAGCTGATTTTTGACTAAGGAATGAAAATAAAATAACATGATAATTTTACTCACGCGAAGCCACGCTGTAAGCGTCTGTTGGTATTGCTTAACCGCGTAAAAGCTCGATAACAGACGCTTACAGCGTGGCTAAATATTCCCCTACTGTTCCAAGTTGTCTCTAAATAACTAAACTACTGTTTCAAGTTTAGCGAAGCGAACTTGGAACTTACTTTGTTGCAAGGTTGTACCTTGCGTTTTGCGGTAGCAAAACAATGCCGAGCTAAAAACTTAGCTTGATTTTTGCTCTGGATTATGCTCATGAGTAGAATTTACAAATTTTCAGACCAAACCAAATTATATTTTGTTTCGTTTGCTACAGTACATTGGATAGACATTTTTACGAGAAGAATCTACAAAGATATTTTAGTGGATAGTTTGCGTTATTGTCAAGAAAATAAGGGTTTAGAGGTGTATGCTTGGTGCATTATGACCAATCATGTACATTTGATAATAGGCACGAATGATAAACCTTTGCAGGATATTATGCGTGATTTGAAACGACACACTTCTAAAACCTTGCTCAAGACTATAGAAGAAAATCCTACAGAAAGTAGGCGCGAATGGCTTTTATGGATGATGGAGTGGGCAGGCAAGAAGAATCCTAATAATGAAAAATACCAACTTTGGCAACAAAATAATCAGCCTGTATTGATTCAAGATGCTGTTATGTTTGAGCAAAAATTAACATATCTACACAACAATCCTGTAGAAGCAGGTTTTGTGGAGGAGTCGTGGGAATATTTGTACAGTAGTGCCAAAGATTATGCTGGAAAGAAAGGATTGCTTGATATTATTTATGCTTTGTAGCGGTTTTAGCTTGGCAGTTGTTTTGCTTGCGCAAAACGCAAGTTGAAAACTTGCTACAAAAAAGTTCCAAGTTCGCTTCGCTAAACTTGAAACAGTATTTTTTTGTAAAATAAACTTGGAACAGTGGAGTGCTTAATAGTACATTTATCAAATTTATACACCTGAACTACCTACCTCTTAAAAAGGTGGGTAGTTGTATTATAAAAAACTACAAATGAAAATAGTCATCATTAACCTCCTCTTGCTATTTTTCTCAATAGCTTCACAAGCTCAAACAAATTTTTGGCATTTTGGGAATGGTATAACCTTTACATTTGAAGGAAAAAAAATAAATTTAAGTTTTAATAAAAATTTAGCTACTAGTGTTACAGGTAGAGAAAGTTTTAGTATTCAGGATAAAAGTGGAAAACTAAAATTCTATACGGATGGCATATCTATGTGGAACGAGCGTGATAAATTGGTAGATAGTACACTATTAGGTGAATATTCTGTAGTGGGTGCGCCTCATCCAAATTCAGATAATTTATATTATCTATTTTATGTAGGTAATGCTAAAAAACCCAAAAGTTATCAAGTAGCTGATAAAGTTAATTATAAGAAACTTACGCCTGCTGATACGATATCTGATAATAGGCTTACCATGCTCAAGACAAAGCTGTATTACACACTTATTGACTTAAAAGCAGAAAAAATAATAGAAAAAAATGTACTTTTGGCAGAAAGTATCCTTACCAATTGTTGTATATTGAAGCATAAAAATAGAAAAGATTACTGGATAGTTGCTCATGATTTTAAAACTAATCAATTTAGAACTTTTTTATTAAATGAAAAAGGAATTAATAAAAGCCCTGTACTAAGCAAAATGGGGGGAATTTACACTAAAAATACGTATAAAATTATAAGATGGGAATTAGCTTTATATTATTTAAAAGGCAATGTATTGGGAAATTTATTGTATATCAAAACAATACAAGATGATGACCATATAGACTTATTCAAATTTGATAACCAAAAAGGAAAAGTAATTGATTCTAAAGTTATGGTTCTTAAAAAAGAGAAGGATTATTATATTAATCATTGGGATAGTTTTGAATTATCTTCTAATAGTAAATATCTCTATAAAATATCTTTTTACAATAATATAAGTGGAAATATAGTATCCTTTGTTGAACAATATGCTATAAATCAAATAGATTCAATAAAATCTATCAAAAAAATTATCTTGCCTACCAAAAAACAAGCACTATACAGCCAATTAGCACCCAACGGAAATATTTATATTACTACTTCTGCTGAAGGTGGTCTTATCACGATTACAAAAACAAATGATACTTTAGACTTGAAAAATATCATTTTTGATGAAATAATACTACCTGAAGGGAAAAAAGAGGCTGGTACGATGCCTAAAATAAATCACCTTCTGCCTCTTGAAGATGAGGCAAAACCTGTCATAGAAAAAAACGTTCCCTTTTCGCGCGAAATCCTATTCGAAACCAATCAAGCCGTACTGAAGCCCGAATATGAAACTGAGCTACAGGACATCATAGACTTTCTAAAACAAAATCCTACCTCGACCATCGAGATAGCAGGACATACAGACAACGAAGGCGAGGAAGCGAAAAATAAAACCCTCTCCGAAAATCGCGCTAAGGCACTCGCTAACTTCCTGATAAAAAACAAGATAGAAACCACGCACATCAAAGCCATAGGCTATGGCAGTACCAAACCTATAGCTGATAACACCACGCCTGCAGGCAGGGCAAAAAACAGAAGGATTGAGTTTTTGATAAGTGAGAAGAAATAATTTGTGTTTTGGTTCTGTTTTTTGTGGGTTATTTGGTATATATATACGAGGTGTTGTTGTGTGTTGGTTAGCATATAAAAAACGGTAGGTTCGTTGAAGCCTTCAGGCTTCAATGCAAAGGCACTGCGGTCTGCGACCGCTACGCCAAAGGCGAACGACCGCGCTAAAATATAAAACCAAAAAGCAAATAAATTATGGCAAATTATCGTTTTGACAATCCAGATGGCATATATTTTGTGACTTTTGCGGTAGTAGATTGGGTAGATGTTTTTACGCGGTCTGCGTATGCGGACATAATTTTAGAAAGTTTGCGGTACTGTCAGGAGGCAAAGGGGCTTGAAATATTTGCGTGGTGTATTATGAGCAATCATGTACATTTGATTATACGCAGGCAAGGTGCGTTTACTTTGTCGGACATCATGAGAGATTTCAAAAAATATACAGCTAAAAAAATAATAGAATCTATAGAAACCTTGCCTGAAAGTAGGCTTGAATGGATGTTGCATAGGTTTTCGTGGGCAGGCAAGCACAATAGCAACAATACAAACTATCAATTTTGGCAACAAGACAACCATCCTGAAGAACTTTACACTGAAGGTTTTACAAAACAAAAGCTACAATATCTACACGAAAATCCAGTCAAGGCAGGCATTGTTGATGAGCCACATTACTACAATTATTCAAGTGCTAAAGACTATTATGCAAATCAAAAAAGTAAACTATCTATCTCGTTTTTATAGCGGTTTTAGTTCGGTTGTACGCCTTTGGCGTAGCGGTCGCAGACCGCAGTGCCTTTGTGTTGAAGTTGAAAACTTCAACAAACGTACTATTTTTTATGTTATGGATAGACTTAGACGAACGGGGGGTTGTAAATAATTTAAAAACCACTCAACAGTATGAAATTTCCATTCTCCCAAAATATCACATACAAATCCAAACTTTCACGTCCTGAAATTTTGAAAAGACTACAAGAAAATACAGAACCTCAACAAATATTTAGGTTCAATAAAAGTTCGGGCAAAAAGTATGAGGGAACAATAGGTGAATATACATTTGACATCCACAGGATTATCAACTACAGAAATTCTTTTTTGCCTCAAATAAGTGGAGCTATTGAGCATAAAATGGGCGAAACTATCATCAAACTTTCTATGAAATTGAATACTTTTGTGAAAGTTTTTATGTATGTATGGTTTTTTGGCGCATCTTTAGGTTTCATAATTCTTTTGAGAAATGCTTTCAATGCCAATGATTTTCAGCCACTTCTATTTTTTCTATTTTTTCCTATAGCACTACTTTTTTTCATTGTGATGTTCAATTATGAATGTGATGTGGCTAAGAAAGATTTGAAAGCAATATTTGAAAGAGATGAACTGTCAAACTAAAAACCTTGCCTGCCGCGCTATGCGGGTAGGCAAGGTTGCTAACTTCAAACCTCTATTCCTCAAACTTACGATTACCTTACCTACCTGCACCCAATACCCCTGTTGTGCTTAGTTTGTAACTAAGCACTTCAAATAGAAGCGGGTTTGCAACCCGCAAAATGCAAGGCATTTTTCTGCCGAGCTAAAATTGCTACAGAATTACAACTTTTATACCACAAAAAGCAATTTTTGTGGTTTGTATTGGTTTTAGCACGGATTGGTTCGGCATTGTTTTGCTTGCGCAAAACGCGAGTTGCAAACTCGCACCTATTTGAAGCCCGTAGTCATAGACTACGGACAACAGTTACTTATTAGACGCACCAGCAGTGATTTTGTATGTTCAGAAGGTATAGGCAAGTTTTGAAAAATCCCACCAAAAAGTGCATAAATCAAAAGACCGCATTTTTAAAATGCGGTCTTTTGTTTTTTCCTTTTATATTTTTACTTTTGCCATATCTGCGGTATGTTTGTCTTTGCCCAAACCTCCCAGATGCGGACATTCCAGCAGTGCTTTAGTGCCTTTGAAAGCAACAGGTGCTTTTTTATAGCCAAAATTATCTGCCAATGTTTGGGTAGAGCGCGAATCGCCCATACCGACTTCCACGTCATGCATGGTTATCTGACAAGGGTGTTCATAATTGCAGGCGTGAGTGATTTCTAAGATTTCTTTGCGCAAGGTCTTCATATAATTGTAGAAGCGCACAGACTTTAGTGTGGGGTCAAGACCACTTTGTAGCCATTTGCTTTGCGTAGCCACTCCAGCAGGGCAGTGATTCGTATGGCAGATTTGCGCCTGAATACAGCCTATAGACATCATAGCTTCGCGGGCAACATTTATCATGTCACAACCCATCGCAAACGCCATGATGGCTTTGGCAGGAAAGCCCAAACGTCCCGAACCAATGAAAACTATCTTGTCTGCCAATCCGCGCTCAAGGAATATTTTATATACACTCGTGAAGCCAAACTGGAACGGAAGCGATACGTGGTCTGCGAATGCATGAGGCGCGGCACCTGTGCCACCTTCGCCTCCATCTATAGTGATAAAGTCGGGTCCCTTGCCTGTTTTGACCATGAGGTCTGCCAACTCTACCCACATATCAAGCTGTCCTACGGCTGATTTGAAGCCTACAGGTAGCCCTGTAGCTTCTGCCATACTTTCCAAAAAGTCTAAAAGCTCAGGTACATTGCCAAAAGCACTGTGAAAAGCAGGCGAGAGCGCGTCCTTGCCTTCTTCTAAGCCTCGAATTTCGGCAATCTCAGGAGTTACTTTAGCACCAGGCAAAATACCACCTTTGCCTGGTTTTGCGCCTTGCGAAAGTTTTACCTCTAAAGCACGTACAAAAGGATTTTTTTGAGTCAATTCAACCAATTTATCCATCGAGAACTTGCCTGTAGCCTTATCTCTTACCCCAAAATAGCCTGTACCAAAATGGAAAATCACATCAGCTCCAAACGAATGATAAGGAGAAAGTCCGCCCTCGCCTGTGTTGTGTGAACAACCTGAGAGGTACGCGCCTTTGTTCAAAGCCGTCATCGCATTTTTTGAAAGTGAGCCATAACTCATAGCCGAGATATTCGCCACAGAGTAAGGTCGCCAAGGTCTGCGCCTTTTGTTCGATTCTCCCATCACTTTGGCACAAGGCAAAAAGTAAGGGTCTGTTTTGTGCGGGTGGTCTGCGGCAGGTCTGTATGCAAACATAGAAGGATTGATGAATACATGACCTGGCGCATATACGTCTTTGTCAGTACCAAATCCTTCATAATTATTTTCTTTTTTGGACGAGGCATAAATCCACGAGCGTTGGCTTCTGTTGAAGGGCAGTTCTTCGCGGTTGTTGGCTACAATGTATTGCCTCAATTCGGGTCCTATGGACTCCAAAAAATAACGCAACCTTCCCACTACAGGAAAATTATGCTTGATAGTTTGGCTTTTGTTATTGACATCTTGGATAAACATCACAATAATGATGACCAAAAAGATTATAAACAAATACAAAAACCAGTGTGCTTCAAAAGCAACAAGGTCTTCCCACAAAGCTTGAATAAATAGTAACATAAGGTGTTGGTAGTTTTTTGAGATAGAATTTAGTATTGAAATAGCACGTTTTGTACCAAATTGTATTTTTTCTTGTTTTTTTTGGCTTAAGCAATATATAAAAAAAAGTGGCAAAAAAAAATGGCAAAAAAATAGGCATATTTTAGCCAAGAATCACAAATTTATTTTCTGCTGGCGCGGCAGGTAGGCAAGGTTTTTTAGTCTATTTTCATATAACTATTCCAATAAAAAATATAAATATTCAAATGTGAGGGTATTTGTAGGGGTGCTTTTTTAGGTTTTAGAAATATTTTGCTTGTTATTTGCACACACAAATAAAAAAACTCCTCTTACTTAAAACCTCTTATATGCGTTACATCCTCATTTTATCTGTAGTCATCTGCTTTGGTTCACAAAATTTATTCGCCCAATACGAAGACTATTACTTCTCTTTTGGTTATAAACTAAATCAAAAAGAGCATACTTTTAAGCTATTTGGGCTATTCGAAGGCTTAAAAAACGTCCCTGATGCAGTGCAAAAAACTTACAACGCCAAACAAAAAAGGGCTGATGCTTCCACATATTCCACCAAAGTAATCTATGACACTTTAGGAAAGGCTGAAAGATATTATTATATCCGCGATTACTTTAAGGATAAACCAGCATACCCAGAAATGCAACATTGGTATGATGCCAAAGGTAAGTGGCTCTACTCGCTTATACCTGTACCCGAATCTGAGAAGCAGTTTTGGAGCAGTGTACAGGGGCTTATCAAAAAATATGTGCAGGAAAGTACTGAAAATGACCTTTCTACTATCAGTGCCTATAAAATAAAAAGTGATGCAAAAAATTCACCCCAATACGTACTGGAGTTCAATCTTGTAAAATTGAAGCCTGCCTATATGCCCAAAGGTGAGTATGATGAATATGGTTTTCGAGTATTGCTTGATACCAAATACAAAGTAACCCACGAATACAATCTATATGGTGCTGGCTCGGCAGTGAGCGAGCTAAATCTCATTGCACCTATATTTTGGAAATAGACATTGTTTTGTAATAAGTTTCCAAAAAACCTGCAACCTTTGGTTGTAGGCTTTTTTTGTGTGGGTTTGTCTTTGTTGGTAAGCAGAAAATTCCACTAACCAAGGGCTGAAAAAAGATGAAATTATGGTTCTTAGAAAGTTATTACGGAGGCAAAACTGTAGAACAGGCTTCCAGCCTGTTCCGCAATAACTTTTTAAGAACCTGATATTTTTATGATTGATTTTGATTAGCGTTCAGTTGCTGTTGCAGGTTCGAAAAAAAAGACTGCGAAAAAAACGAGAAAATATTGATTCTCTGACAATTTTAATGGTAGTTTTTTTTGCTCAATAGGATAGGGTTTAAAACTATTGAGCAAAAAAGGCATTTCTTAAATCCGAATTTGCTCAAAAAATATTTTACCTTGCCTACCCGCGCGGGTAGGCAAGGTAGATATTTTGATAAGGAATGAAAATAAAATAACATGATAATTTCACTCACGCGAAGCCACGCTGTAAGCGTCTGTTGGTATTGCCTAACTGCGTAAAATCTCGATAACAGACGCTTACAGCGTGGCTAAATATTCTCAAGTTATTTTATACTTGTTCCTAACAACATAATTAATTTGTGAAAAAGGCACGCGGATAACGCGGATTTTACAGATGAAAACGGATTTTTTAATTTCTAAAATATAAAAAATCCGTCAAAATCCGCTTAATCTGCGTTATCCGCGTGCTAAAAGCATACACAAAAACGCTACTAATATTTAAAGTCGTTATCAAATTATGCCAAAACCGCCTCCTTGCCTGCCAACTCCGTCAAAAAGACATCTATCTCATCAATAGAATCATAAAGTTGCTCAAAACTTTCTATCACAAAATACTGGTCTTGATAGCGTTCTTTGATGAAAGGCGTTTGCATGATGACTTCAGCATTATAAGCATAACGCTTGGGGTGCGCATCAAAAAGTGAATATTCTGTTTCACCTTTAGAAGACAGAATACCCGCCCCATAGATGCGCAAACCGTCTTTTTCTTGTATCAATCCAAACTCTATAGTGTACCAATACAGCCGCGCAATGGCATCTAAAGCGGCTTGACTTTCAAAGTGTTTCAGGGCTATTTCACTAAGGCGTACCACAAAATCGCAAAGGGCTTTATTGGTAAGCAATGGAATATGCCCAAATACATCATGGAACATATCTGGCTCCTCAAGATAGTCGAGTTCGCTCATTTTGCGGAGCCAAGTGGTCGCACAAAATTTGCGCTCTGCCAAAAGCTCAAAAAACTCACGCGCAGGTATCAGTCCAGGTACTACATGGATTTGCCAGCCTGTCGTATCGGCTAAGGCTTGATTGATGTCTTCAAATCGTGGGACTTCGTGGGACTTAAAACCCACGCGTTTGATGCCTTCAAGATAGGCTTGTGTGGCTTTATCAGGCAAATTCGGCATTTGGCGTTCGTATAGGATTTGCCAAACTTGGTGGTCTTCGTCCCTGTATTTGTCGTATTCTTGGCGCAATGCGATGGATTTGGCATTGAGGTAGTAGCCATTTACATCAGACTCAAATTGATTGCGAAAGTCGTTTCCCATAATGTAGAAGAAAAAGAAGGTAAAACCAAACAATATTTGCTTAGTCAAGGTAAATGCCAATTTTTATATTGCAAACGATTGAAATAGCATTATAGCAAGAAAAAATAGCATTTAATTTATAGGCAAAGATATGTAATTTTTGGGACAAACACAAATTTTTACAATTTTTCTTGCAGGGCAGGCAAGATATTTTTGGTAGCTTTGTAACCTATGTCATAGAGTTCTTGGGCTTTGCGAAGATTCGTAGCCGAATAGTAGCCAAGTTCAGTAGGCTCAAGCGCAAAGTCAAACTTGCTTAAGTTTTGGCGTGCCGCGTGATGTACTACAAGATTGAAGCATCTTTGCAAAACACCTTTCAGGCTTTTTAGCGGGCTTTGTGGGTCATAAGCATTGACATGAACCCCTATTTTTATATCACAGTCCGCGATAGGTTCATAAAGTAGTCCATTCAGCAGACCTCCATCAAGCAAAGTCCTGCCACTTGCCTGCGTAGGCGCGAATAGGAAAGGCACACTGCAAGACGCTAAAAGTGGTCTTATCAGCTCGCCTTGTTGAAAAAGCACACTTTCGCCCTTGCCTACATCTGTAGCCGAAAGACTAAAAGGCAACTGCAAACCCTCAAAAGAATCGTGTGGGATATGCTGAAGGAGTATATCTGTCATTTTTTCAAGACTGAATAACCCCATTTTACCCCAGCCTGCGGGCTTGATGATTTGCCTTAGTCTGAGCTTACGCACCATCTCAAGGATTTGAGTGGGTGTGATGCCTTGCGCATAGAGCGCACCCACTACTGCACCCGCGCTTACACCCGCTATGTGGGTAGGAAAGATGCCACCTTCGTTGAGTGCTTGCAAAACGCCTATGTGTGCAATGCCTCTCACGCCTCCGCCTGATAAACTAATTCCGATTTTCATATCATCAAAACTACTAAAATAGCCATAAAGTTATGGCAATCGCCTTATAAAAAGAAAAGCTAATTTTTATTTCAAAATAGTAAAACAATTATATAACAATTTTTTGTTATATAATTGTTTTGTTTTGATTATTTATATAATTTTGCACTATATAATTTTCTAAGCTCGGACTATTTCAGAATTTAGTTTGGGCAGGCAAGGTAAATAAAGTTTTTTGAAACAAGTACAAGTTAGTAATGAGAAATCAATGAACTCTTACTAACCCCTTAATTATCAGATGTTTACAGATATAAACTGCGCATCTCAAATCGTCCATCTCCTTTACCCATTCTAACATGAAAAAAAACCACGCTTTTTTAAAAACATTCGCATTCGGGGCGTGCCTCGCTTTTTGTACCCAAAAAGCCGAAGCCCAAACTATGGACAAAGTACGCCAAGCTACTAACGTAGAAGTTTTGCAAACACTTGCCCAAACATACAAAACAGAAGCCATTAACCAAAAAGAAATTGCTTGGAAAACAGCCGACAAAAATGGCTGGGCAAAGCGTATCACAAGCCCCAACGGAGAGGTAATAGAACTCATGGGCTTAGATGAATTTGGTTCGCCACTTTATTACACTACAGATAGCAACCTAAGAGCCGCCCAGACTATCTCTACCAATAAACTTTGGACAGGTGGTTCATTGGGCTTGTCGCTTACAGGTCAGGGCATGGTAACAGCCGATGGATACGCTCGGCTGGGCGAATGGGACGGTGGCGCAGCTCGCACTGAACACCAAGAATTTAGTGCCAATGGAGGCAGTACAGTCGTACAAAGAGATGGCGCAAGCGGATTCAGTAACCACGCTACGCACGTGGCTGGGACTATGGTAGGCTTTGGGGTAAGAGCAGATGCCAAAGGTATGTCTTTCAAAGCACAACTTGATGCCCATGACTGGGACAATGATGCAGGCGAGATGGCTATAGCCGCCTCCAATGGTATGCTCATCTCAAACCATTCTTATGGTACTGTTACAGGTTGGAGCTGGACTGGAAATAGTTGGGTATGGAATGGCAACTCTGCCCTTAGCACTTCCGAAGATTTTAAGTTTGGGCAATATGATACACGCGCAAGGGATTGGGACAACATAGCTTTCAATGCACCTTACTACCTCATCTGCAAATCAGCAGGCAATGACAGAGGCGATGGACCAAACGAGGGGGTACGCCTGAATGATGGCGGAGAGGAAGGTTATGATTGTATCTCTACCTATAGCACTGCCAAAAATATCCTCACAGTAGGTGCAGTAAATGGTTTACAAAATGGCTATGCCAATGCCAATGGAGTTATCATGAGTGATTTTAGTGGCTGGGGACCTACAGATGATGGGCGCATAAAGCCTGACGTTTGTGGCAATGGGGTAGGGGTTACATCTGCAACAGCCGCTTCTAATACGTCTTATGACACTTACAATGGTACTTCGATGGCTACGCCCAATGTATCAGGTTCATTGCTTTTACTTCAGCAACATTACCAAAACTTATTTGGTGCTGGTAACTTCATGCGCTCGGCTACCCTCAAAGGGCTTACTATCCATACAGCAGACGAGGCAGGCACTTCAGCAGGTCCTGACTATCGTTTTGGCTGGGGATTAGTGAATGTAGCTACCGCCGCTACAGCCATCACAAACGCCAAAAATGGTACAGGTAGTTTTATGTTTGATAAAATACTCACCAACAATACCCCAAATACTTTTGAGATTACTTCCAATGGACAGCCACTTCGTGCCACGATTTGCTGGACAGACCGCGCAGGTACACCTGTAAGCCCAGCCGTAAATGACTCGCCTACCCGTATGCTTGTGCAAGACCTTGATGCACGCATTACTTATGCAGGCAATACACACCAGCCTTGGATACTCGACCCCGCCAATCCTTCTTTTGCGGCTACAAGAGGCGACAACAACCGCGACAACGTAGAACAAATCCTTATCTCGCCTACCGTCAATACGGGTGTTTATACACTTACCATCAACCATAAAGGCGCATTGCAAGGTGGCTCACAACGTTATTCGCTCTGGATTACTGGAGCTACCAATGTAGCAGATGTTTCCGCTGCACCTCTTATGCGCTTTACCACTACCGCCGCCGCACTCAATGAAGGGGCTACTACAGGTATTACTTCTTGTCGCAAATACCAAGATGTAAATGTTACTTTACAAATTACAAAACCATACGTAGGTACGGCTCAAGTTACGCTACAGCCTACAGGCACAGCCTCTGCGATAAGCGATTACAGCATCATCTCGCCTACTACTTTTTCCTTTACAGGTACGACCATGAATCAAAACGTAACAGTCCGCGTTTTTGATGATAGA
>JAAFJK010000353.1 GCA_013298105.1 Cytophagales bacterium | reverse complement strand
TGAATGGTAGGCGAGGCATTGAGTACGAAATAATAGTCATTATCAAATGTTACAGGATAGTCTTCAAAACTAATTTTTGCCTGTTTCAGTCCTTGCCCGTCAGTCGTGAAGCTAAATTGTGTACTTGCCGAGCCATTGGGCGCGATTTTTACTGAAGTAGTCGACACTTGTTTTTCATCAAGAAATAGCTTTAGAAGCAAATTCGGATAGGCATCTAAGCTAAAACTTTTCAACCGCACATTGATTTGATTGCTTTCATTTGCTTTGATAAAAGGATTTTCGAGCCAAACTGAGTCTATGCGCACATTGGGTGTTTTTTCGGCACGAATAGGCACAAGGTAATATTGGTTCGTAGTGTCTAATTGGACTTGCTCCAGACTGCCTGCTGTAGCCTTTTGAAAGTCGGAAAACCAAAATATTTGGTGTTTGCGGTTTGGTGCGAAACGCTCTAAGAGGCTTGCCTGCCTTTTGTGTACGGTAGGCAAGGTGCGATATTCAGGCGAAAAATCTATTTCTGTAAGTCTATCACTGATGGCTTGCGCGGTGCTTGGGTACTGCTCTTTATTTTCAAAACGGTTGGTAAGGAGTTGAAATTGAGCCGATTTAGGATAAACCTTGAGCAAATCATTGGCAGTATTGACAGCAAGGGTAAGGTATTTTTCATTGCCTATTTCGTTTTGCATACTATAGGAATTATCCAAATAGATGCTTACCAAACCATTCGCGCTTTTGATATTTTTGGCATTGGGGCTGGGCAGGAAAGGCTGGGCAAATGCCAAGACCAAACACGCCACCATACCTAAACGCGCCAAAAGTATCAGCAAATTTTTGATTTGCCTGAGTCTGTTGGTTTCGGTTTTGACTTCGCGCAAAAGGTGTACGTTGGTAAACATCACCTTTCGTGTGCGCCTGAATTGGAAAAGGTGTATAAAAATAGGTATGGACAAGGCAAGCATTGCCCACAAAAAGCTCGGATAGACGAATTGCATTTTTGGTTGGTTATAGGGTATATTGCTCCAATACAAATAGAGAAACAAAATAATAAGGCTTTAGTTCTTTGTAGTCGTTAGGCGTTTCAAAATCTCTACTTATTTTGTTCAGAATAGAGGCTATTTCTTGAAGAGGATATTGTTGTAAAATAAAGTTAAAAGCCTCTTCAATACTTTCTTTGACTTGCTTTCGCCTCTCTTTCAAAAAAGGCTCATTCAACCTTAGCACATTATTCAAAGCATCTTGCGTCCCTTCAGGAGCAAACTTTGTTGCTAAAATTGTCCCATCATTGTCATATTCAAAAAAGCTATTGAGGAGTGTGTCTGATAAGTTGAATGGAATACTCTTATTCCCTTTAGCATTGTTACAAATATTCTTATTGTTAGCTACTAAACGTATTCTTACGCCTGTAGCCATCTTTTTCAAGGTCGTGATGGGTTGCCATTGGTTCAAACGCTGGTTAAGCCATGTCAGATTTTGAGATGATGAGAAATAACGTTCTTCCAAGTAGGATATGAAAGCACTTACATTTTTATCAAATCTAGAAACGTCTTCTTCATTTACTTTATACTCTTGACTGTGCTCATTAGAAGAGCAAGACGCAAACAAGTTATCACAATCAAACATTTCTGTTGGTGCTATTTCTCTTGCTCTTAAATGTTCTATATCTACATGATAGGGTTTATTGATAGGAGAGCCACAATAACAACACAGAAAGCCTTGATTTTCGGCAAGAAAAGTTTTAAAATGCCTTGAAACATTGTTATTGATAAAATCATTCCACTTATCGTTTTGTTTTTTGCTACTTTCTATTAAGTTTATACCTGTTTCCCTTACCCATTTTAGAAAGTAGGTTAAGGTTTTATGGCAAAATTGATGTTGTGGTATGTGTATTCGCCTCATCTTCCTAAACTTTTTTTGAAGTTTAACATATTTTCCATTCTCAATAAGTCAGCATCATAAGGGTCTATAATTGTTTTTAACTCTCCTATCAGCTTTTCCGCTTCAATAATCAAACTCTTATCTTGGTTAATGTGCGTGATGTAGTTATCCAAACGATTGAATTTATGCATAATGATTTCAGGGCGTTCTGACAAGTCCATATATGATAATGTTCTGTTTGCTTTAGATGCAAATGGATAAAATTCTGAAAACAAAAACCTATCCGCTATTATATCGTTTCTTTCTTTATCTTTTTTAAGGTTGTAAATAGTATAGTCAAGACCTTTTACTTCCAACACTGTGCCATCACTTAGTGTTTCAGTTATATCATTTTTGCTCAAATTACTGATAATCAACGGACTATGTGTAGTAACGATAAACTGTAGTTTAGGAAATTCCTCTACCAAAACCTTGAGGATATTCCTCTGCCATTTCGGGTGCAGGTAAGTGTCTATCTCATCAAGCAAAACAATGCCATATAAATCTTTAACAGTATTTGCTTCATATCTTGTACCTCTTTTCTGTGGGTCGGCTATAAACTTGCCTGCCAATTCTTCAGGTTTTTCATTGTATGCCCTATGTACTTCAAGTGTGGCATACAAACGATTGATTAGCCTACCCACCCAAATAAATATATTGTTGTAGCCTTGGCTAATCAAATCTAAAGAAATGCCATGAGGTGCATCAGGTGTGCAAACTATTACAGCTTTGATGCCTCTTTCTACATCTTCTACAGCAGTTTTTAAGGTAATAGCGTTAGTATTTTCTCCATTGGAGATAATTTTAGAAAAAATTTGAAAAACTAAATCTATCTTTTCTAAATTTATACGCCTTTTGTCATGGTCAGGCTCTCGATAAAGGTTAATAACCCAATCTTTCAGAAAAAGCTGAAAACGTTGGGCATCGCGGTCTTCTATCAAATCTATCAAATCATCAACATTCGGTTCTGTAAGACTATTGCCTAATTTTCGCTCTCCCTCACGCTTTTTGCCTTGCGGAAAACCTAAAACTAAATCAATAAAACAATTTTTGCCCATCAACAACCAATCATCTTCTGTATCTTGCCTTACAGAAATATTTACACCTCCCAATTCTGTGCTTTCGAAATCAAGAGATGTAACTTGTTGTTTGTTAAGTGTATAAGTGATTTCTATAGAGCCATTTTTAGAAAATTTCGTTACCCCATTTTCAGTTGTTTCTAAGATTTGTAAGTAATTAGCGCATATTATAGGGTCAGTGGTTCCTGATAAACCCAATGCTATAGCTTTTAAAATAGTAGATTTTCCTGAACCATTTTCGCCTATCAAAACCGTGATTTGCTTACTCAAATCTATGGTAAGCGTTTGGAAATGTCCTATGTTGTCTAATTTTATGCTTTTAAGTTTTAAATGCTTGCCTGTTTCCGAAAGAGGGATAGTAGTTTTTGTTTTAGGAGAATTGGTAAGCCTATTTTTATAGATTATGGTTTCTTTTAAGTGATCTTCAAATAAAAATGGTCGTAACGGTGCAAGTCCATCAATATCGTTACCGCTTATTTCCAATAAAGTATCTATTTTATATTTTTGAGTAAGAAAATCGTCAAGTGATGTTTTCCAATTTTCATTTTTTAATGTATAGCGTCTTTGCCACTGATTTTCAAAATGTGCTATTCCTGCATAGTCATATTTTTTATTTCTTTGAAACTTACCCAAAAGTTGTACTAGTTCCATAAAAAAATCAGCTTTTCTTGGGCTATCACGCCCATTTAAATAGACTAACATCTTGCCTTCTAAATTTATTGTAATCGAAATATTCGGAGCAGAAACAGTCCAATCTGTACCATTCCAAAAAGAGAAATAGAGTTGTTCCTCATTGCCCCAAAACCAATGACCACGCGCTAAACGCCCTTGTTCGTTCGTTTTTCGCAAAGTAAAGCATAAATCTGGATATTCTTTTCGTTTTTCTATAAGGTAGTCCAACACTTCACTGTGGAGTTGTTCTATTGTTTTTTTCATTTGTTAAAAATTTATTGTAATTACACACCTACGCGCTCCTCAATATTTTGCTTTGTTTTGCGTAAGATATGTAGGATTTCTTTCAATTTTGTTTCATTGGTAGAGTCGTAAGCAGGACTAACACCATATTCCTTGCCTACCAACAGCACAAAAAACCAAAACCTGCCAATGATATACAATCCATGTATAGGCATTTTTGGGTCTTCATTTTTGGCTTGAGAAGCAAGCATAGCTATCAATAATTGCCCCAAAGGGTCTGCGTTGCCTCCTTTTTCGGGCTTGTATTCGTGCATAAAAAAAAATGGTTCACGAGGAATTTGCTTGCCTGCCGCCACAAACCACTCCACACGCCCTTGCGAATCAACTTTATCCGTTTTGATACTCAAAAGGCGTTGTGAAAAAACCTTGTAGCAGTCTGTTTTGTTGAAATTGATGTCCATCAAAACAGGCGCGATAAAGTTCATTTTCAATTCGTCTTCGTTCCAAGTTTCCACGTTTTCGTTGAGCAAACTCCAAAAAACAGTTTCCGCAGGCGAGAGGGCAGGCAAGTCTATCTCAACCTGCAACCAAATAGCAAGTTCCCCAAACTTACGATTGCGTTTTATCTCAAAAGTAAGTTCAATTTCCTCAAAAAGCCATTGTTCAAAAGGTTTTGTTATCATTACCCAAGTTTTTTACAAAGATAGCTTTTTTCTTTCAAAAAAGCTAATAGCTTTTTTTACAAAATAACCCGCACAATGCCTATATCATCTTGAGGGCTTTGCTGGTATTGGTAGGCAAGTTGATGGACTTTGGTAGCTAAGGCGTTTTTATGCTCAAAGCCTGCTTTGTCTATACAAAGCATTTGAATAGCTTGGCTATTGTCTTGCTCCTGAAATGTAAAAATGCCATCAGTTACAACACTAATATCTGTAATGTTTTGTAGATGCAAGACTTGTGTTTGTTTTGCGTACCAACTTTCAAAATCTTCATGCAAATGATACCCCAAATAATCAGGCAAGTTGTTTTGCTCGTATTCTTGTAGGTTTCCATTCCAAATAATTGCGCCATCTCCTATCGTGATAGTTTCGGCTTCTTGAGTTTGTGTATCTAAAAGCAACAAATTGAGTGTGCAAAGCATTTCATCATCTTGCATCTGCAAATTATTTTTCAGGTCTTTCAAAGCAGAAAAAAGTGCTTTCAGGATTTGTTTTTGAAGTTGTAACAAAGGCAATGCGCCACTTGCAAATTCCTGATAATCAATTTCTTTTGCAATTTTTCTTAAAACCTTGCCTACCACAGTGGCTACCCAATAACTATCTGTTCCCATAGTACAACCGTCCGTCACAGCTACCAATAAACGATTTTTGCCCAATGAAAAATGTACAGCATAATCTTCACAATGATTTGTGTGTGTAGAGCCTATTTGTGTATGGGTATAGATTTTCATAAATCATCTTTTTTAAATCCAAAATCCGTAAAAAGGTTGATGTAGTGTTTCATGAGTTTTTGGTTGTCTGACAATTTTTGTGGAGGGGAAAAAGAGCATACTTTGTCATCCAGAGCGAAGCGAAGGAACTCGTTGTCAATCAATGATTTGTGAGCGAACCATGCGATTGTTCGCTTTGCTCACAATGACAAAATCGGCACTTCCACAAAAATTGTCAGACAACTAAGTTTTTTTACAAAGAGATGACAAGATAGGATTTGTTGATGTGGGTAGGCAAGTTGGCTGAGCTTACCAATAATTTTTGACAAGCCACTCACGTGCCGCTTCTATGTCTTCAAAATACCGCGTATCGAGGGTACTTGACGCTACATCTTCTTCAAAAGCCTGTTCTATGGAGGTGGCTTGAAAAATATCAGCAGGCAAAATGAAAGCTATTTTTTGGACACCTGCCAGTATGTAACGTTTTACGATAGTTTGGTCATGCCATGCTTGTGTGTCGGGAGTCATCACGACATGACCTAACCGCGAATCCACCAAAAAAGCATGGGGCTGGTATTTTTCTACCAACTCTGCCCACTTTAATAAATAGGTTTTGAAGCCCTCACCTTCCAAGCGGGCTTGTTGAAGCCATTGCGCTTCCATAGTTTTGGCATCAGTATCTACAAATACCTGCCAACACCAATCTTCCAAAATAAGTGTTTTTGCCATATCAATATGTAGGATTAAAGATATACGGTTTAGGCTTGCAACTAAAATAAAATAATTTGATATTTTTTAGCAATTTAGTGTTGTTTGTTTTATTCATAATCAAATTAAAACAAAGCACGCAGGTCTTCCCATTTCAAAAAATTAAAATGTGTTTTTTCAAGCGGGAAAATAGCAACTTTGTATTGTGAAAAGTTGTGCATATTATTTTGTTCATATTCAGGTTTTGGATTGGAATAGACAATTTTATGCTTTCTAAATTCTTTCTCTTGAGCAGTTTGTAAATTCTTCTTGTGAAAAAGAAAATGCGCTGTTTTTGTATGTAGGGAAGGGTTTTGTGTAAAATGTTGGTACAAACTCAAGATATAATCCACAAAAATATGCACATTCATTGGGTGTAATTTCGATATGATGTCCAAATTTATGTTTTTGCCCTATTTTTGATAAGTTGTGTCCAAGCCTGCTCCCAACGCCCATTGGTAAGTGTTAAACCCCTAATAAGCGTAAGTAGTTGTGCGT
>JAAFJK010000627.1 GCA_013298105.1 Cytophagales bacterium | reverse complement strand
AAGTTGTGCGCGGTCTGTAATGGCTACACTGCCCATCGGGAGCTTGATATCGCCCATGCCCATATCGGCAGGCAAGGCAGTTACGCTGTCTTTTTTCTGTCCAAGCGAATCCAAACCTGCTATATTAAGCGTATCTAAAGGAAGTCCTTCGCCTCCAAGCGAGGTAGTATCCACTTTGGGGGCTTCTTTGGCTTTTTTGATACTGTCTTGTTTTTGGATAGCTTTTGTCCAAAAGTCTGCAAACGAGGCAGGCTTTTCGGGGGAGGCAAGGCTCTCATCAAATTTATCAATCAATAACTTATCCCAACAAACATTCACAAGCAGAAAACGGCTTGAGTCGGGCTTTTTCTCCATACCAAGTATGATGTTTTTGGTAATAGAACTCCACCTTACCAGCTCGTATTCGTCAGGCAAAACTTGAGTGATAGAAAGTAAATAAAACGTAAGCCAAAGCATAGCGCAGGCATTGGCAAGTGCAAGAATAATAGCAAAAATAGTACGTTTCCACATAGTTTGTATTTTGGGAGGCAAGTTAGTGTATTTTTTAGAATTTTTAGAATTTTTTAAGGATTTTGTGGTAGTTTTCTCTATCGAATAAACATTGAGCAAAAAAAATACCATGTTTGCTATGCCCTCAAACGCCTTGCCTGCCCGCGCGGTAGGCAAGGCGTTATGCCCCTTCCTAAATAATTGGGCATTTTTTGGAATAGTCTGCAAAATTCACTAACTTTGCGCGTTATTTTTTATCCTTAATCCCCACAATCGTATGCAAGAAACACCCGAAGACAAAATAAAACAAGCCTTCACACCCAAAGACTGGAACGAAATAAAAGGCTCACACTCATGGGTAGTCTTTAAAATCATGGCAGAATTTGTGAATGGTTTTGAAAAATTGGCGCAAATCGGACCTTGCGTGTCTATCTTTGGCTCTGCTCGTACAAAACCCGACAACGAATACTATAAGGCAGCCGAAATCATAGCAGGAAAACTCGTAAGGAGAGGCTATGGTGTAATCTCAGGCGGAGGTCCGGGCATCATGGAAGCCGCCAATAAAGGTGCGAAAGAAGCAGGCGGAAAATCTGTAGGCTTGAATATCGAACTCCCACACGAGCAGTTTAGCAATGCGTATATAGACCCCGATAAGCTCATCAATTTTGATTATTTCTTTGTGCGCAAAGTCATGTTTGTAAAATATGCACAGGGCTTTGTAGTCATGCCAGGTGGATTGGGTACTATGGACGAGCTATTTGAAGCCTTTACGCTTATTCAGACACAAAAAATAGCCCGCTTTCCTATCATACTTTATGGACGTAGCTTTTGGGGAGGGCTGATTGACTGGATAAAAGAAGTCGTACTGGAAAAAGAAAAAAATGTAAGCCCTGACGACTTGAATCTCATCACAGTAGTAGATACGCCTGACGAAGCTGTCAAAGTGATTACGGACTTTTATGATAAATATTTGCTGAAACCTAACTTTTAGCATGGGCTACCGTATAAAAGATTATGCACAAATAGGAACGAGTAAAAAATTAGCAAGTTATTTTTTACTCGTTCCTAAGCCACTTGACTGCCCCAAAAGGCAATTTACTGACGTAAATTGTTATCAATAATTTTTGTTGCTCCTTTTCATGACGTTAATATTACTTTACAGCTTTTTTGTGGCATTTTTGATTGCTTGGCTGAGTGTACCTGCTTTGGTAAAAGTAGCTGAAGAAAAGCATCTTTTTGATGAGCCAGACGAAGACCGTAAAATACACAGCACTCGTATTCCTACACTTGGAGGCATCGCCATATTCGGAGGGAGTGTGATAAGTTGCACTTTTTTTGTAGATTTTAAAGCATTTCCTGAGTGGGGCTATGCCGTTTCAGCCATTGTTTTGTTGTTTTTTACAGGAGTAAAAGATGACATTATTCCGCTCTCGCCTGCCAAAAAATTCTTAGCACAACTTGTAGCCGCGTGTATCATTGTCATCAAAAGTGATATTCGCCTCACAAGTTGTTATGGTTTTTTGGGTATAGAAAGTGTGCCTTATTATGTAAGTATTGGCTTGTCTATTTTTACTTTTATTGTCATTATCAATGCTTTCAATTTGCTTGATGGCATCAATGGACTGGCGGGCGGGATTGGATTGATTGCATCACTGATATTTGCATATTTCTTCTATGGATTCGAAGCCCATAACTGGGCTATTGTAGCCCTTGCGCTTGCGGGTAGTTTGGTAGGTTTTTTGTTGTATAATCTTAGGCGTAGGGCGCGCATATTCATGGGTGATACAGGCTCGTTGCTGATAGGCTTATTTTTGGCAATGTTTGCAGTAGTTTTCATAGAGCAAAACGCTGAACTCTATAAAGCAGGCAAGAACGTTTGGTTCAAACCAAGTTTTGCACCTGTATTGGCTATAACAATTATACTCTTGCCTCTTTTTGATACATTGCGGGTATTTTGTATGCGTATTTTGAAAGGGCGTTCTCCTTTTTCGGGCGATAGGCATCATTTGCATCATTATCTGGTAGATAGCGGATTCAGCCACCCTGTATCTTCCGCGATATTGTATGGTTTTCAAGTAACGTTGGTAGGATTGGTGTTACTTTTTGCAGACTTACCACAACTTTACTCTTTGATAACCATCTTTTTATTGGCGTTAGGATTTAGTATAGCTATGTTCTTTTTGAAAAATAACAATAAACCGCCAAAAAAAAAGCCTGAACCCACCACAAAAGTTTCACATTTGGAAACTGTTTAGATAGGTTCACTGCCTTTCTCCAAGTGAAGAAGGTTTAAAAATACTTCTGCAACAAGTCTAAGGAATGAAAA
>JAAFJK010000310.1 GCA_013298105.1 Cytophagales bacterium | reverse complement strand
AAGCCAGACTTTCTTCTAACTCTGCCATAGTATCGGCTATGAGTGTGATGTGTCCCATTTTTCTGCCTATTCTTGTATGCGTTTTGCCGTAAAGGTGCAGATAAACACCTTGCCTGCCCAATACCGCCTCAAGTCCTACATAAACTACAGTGCCATCTTCCTCGCCTATGAGGTTATACATCAGTGCATAGCCGCGCGAAGCCGTACTTCCTAATGGCAAGTCCATGATGGCGCGTAAGTGTTGGTCAAATTGTGAACAGATATTGCCTTCTATGGTTTGGTGTCCGCTGTTGTGTGGGCGCGGAGCCATTTCGTTTACCAAAAATTCGCCTTCTTTGGTTACAAAAAACTCTATCGCCAATACACCTACAAAATCTAAATTTTCTACTATTTTTCGAGCAATGCCTTCTACAGTTGCCTGTTCGTGGGGCTGGAGCATATAAGGTGCGCATTGATAGTCTATCAAATTCAGGGCATGGTCAAAAACCATCTCCACAGCAGGATAAACGGCAATCTCTCCTGAAGGATTACGCGCCACCATGACAGCTATTTCTGTGCGCATATCGACTGCTTTTTCGAGTAGGCTTGGCTCGGTAAATGCTTGTGCGAAGTCGGCAGATGTATGGAGGCGTTTTACACCTTTGCCATCATAGCCTCCTACCGCAAGTTTTTGGAAGGCAGGCAAGAACTCCGCGTGGGCAGGCAAGGCTTCAGGACTATCTATCAACACAAAATCGGCTGTAGGTATCTGCAAACGTTTCAAAAAAAGTTTTTGGGCGCGTTTGTCTTGTATGAGGCGTATGATGTGGGGTTGCGGATAGACAGTCTTGCCTTCTGCCACCAACCTGTCCAGTGCGTCCACATTTACATTTTCTATCTCTATAGTGAGGACATCTACAGTTTTACCGAACTGATAGACTGTTTCAAAATCTGTGAGCTTGCCTACCCAAAACTCATGCGCTATGCCTGCGCAAGGTGCTTCGCGGTCGGGGTCGAGAATGTGTATGTTGTAAGGATAGTTCAGGGCATTTTGAATAAACATTCGCCCTAACTGTCCGCCACCTAAAATGCCTATAGTTTTCATGAATAAAAATTTTATTTCCAAAGTTTCCAAGGTGCTTGTCCACTGTCCCACTCTTTTTCGAGTTCGTATTTATCGCGGAGCGTGTCCATCGGTTTCCAAAAGCCTTCGTGCTTGAATGCCATCATCTGCCCCATGTCCGTAACTTTTTCCATAGGTTGTTTTTCAAAAACCGTATCCATTCCATCGATATAGCCGAATATTTCGGGTTGCATCACAAAAAAACCTGCATTTATCCAAATCTTATCGCCTTTGGGTTTTTCGATAAAGGCTTTCACGCTGTCGTTTTCGCCCAAATCCATTGCCCCAAACCTGCCTGTAGGTTGTACGCTCGTTACAGTCATCATTTTGCCATGCGCTTTGTGGAAGTCCACCAATTTTTTAATATCTACATCTCCCACGCCATCACCATACGTACACATGAACGGCTCATTGCCGATATAGGGCGCACATTGTTTTATCCTGCCTCCTGTCATAGTATGCAAGCCTGTTTCGAGCATCGTGATACGCCAAGGCTCGGCTTCGTTGCTGTGAATGTCGATGCTGTTTTTAGACAAATCTACCGTAAGATTTGCCTGATGATAAAAGTAATTGATAAAATACTCTTTGATAAGGTAGCCCTTGTAGCCCAAACAGATGATAAAATCATGGAAGCCATAATGCGAATAAATCTTCATGATATGCCACAGGATAGGCTTCGCGCTGCTACCTATCTCGACCATAGGCTTGGGCTTCAGTACCGTTTCTTCAGATAGGCGTGTGCCAAGACCGCCTGCAAGGATAACTACTTTCATATCCTGCAAAATTAACAGACAAAATGCTACTTTCCAAAAAAAATAATCACTGCTGTATTGCAACCTTTTCATACCTTTGGCATATCTTTGTGGTATGAACTCCAATTTCCTATCTATAGATACTACCCTGCACCTATCAAAAAAAGCAGCCTATCCTGTAGCGTGCTTTTATGCTGATGGGTGTACTATTTATTTGATGCCCATAAAACCATTTTCTATTCATTTTTTTTCATTGCGTATATGAAAAATCTAAAATTCTTAGTCCTGCTCTGCTGGGCTGTATTCTTTTTTGCAGGATGCAACAAAGACAGTGCTAAACCTGAGTGCTATGAGGCAATGGTTTTGGAAACAGTTTGTAATCCTGATTACTATGCTATACAGATATTGAACGCTGATATTGGGATAGATAATTGGAGAGGAAGCACAAAAACTTATGACAATGTTATCACAATACATCATAGTTTATTGCCTGAAGAATATCTAAAAACAGCGCAAAAATTTTATTTTAGTAATCCTATAATAGAAAATATTACTGACGACGTTCTTTGTATGCAAATTTACGCAGGAAGCACTGAAAAAATTATCAAATCTTTTAACTTTTCCCTCAACAAATGTAATGAAACAAAATAGTAAAAAAATACTAATCCTCCTCACAGGGCTATGGCTTCTCTGCCTGCTATGTACGCCTACCACACGCGCCCAAACACCCACCGAGTCCCCGCCCGACTCCTTGCCTGCCCGCCAGTATAAGTGGGAAGTAGCTACAGACCTGCTCTGGTTGCTTGACAAAAACACCGTACCTGCTACCTCTGTCTTTTTCCGAAGACACACCCAAAAAGGGGCATGGAGGCTGAGAGTGGGGGTAGATTTTAGTCATGATATGGTGCAGTTTCCTGAAACTACAGGCACATCATTAAATGACCAAGATTCAAAGAACTTAACTCTTTTCTTGCAAATAGGTTATCAATGGAACAAGCCCATCACACCCAAACGTAATTTTTATTTTGGTAGCGATTTGTTTTTTAAGCGTGGACGTATTTTTGCCAACAATTTTGTTCCTATTGGGCTACTCGAAAAACACGTTATCCACATTAAAAACTATCAAGCAGGTGGGAACGCTTTTTTGGGCTTGCAACAGTACTTTGGAAAACAATTTTCTATTTCTGGAGAGATGACATTTTCTGCTTACTACGATTACTTAAACTACAAACGAGAACAATTTGAATATCCTGTAGATGACCCCAACTCAAGTGGTGGACTACACAGGATAGATCGCAAATTTGCTTTTCGCTTTTTTCCTTTGTACACTTTCAATGTGTCTTATCATTTTTAAAGTATTTCGAACTTTTTATCTTTCATTCTCTCGAACTCTCTTTAGGGCTTTTTTAATTTTTTTTGGAAGTTTTTTTGCATTTATTTATGAGGCTTCGGCTTAAAATGTAGTGGCTATAACCCAAGAGCCTTACTGCCCAAATATAATCTACAGTTTTAAAACAACTGGTTTACCCTCTTGTGGTGGTACGCGAAGTTTAAAATGGTTTGTTACCAATGGCACATTTGTGGGTAACGATAACAAAGACACTGTTTTTGTAAAATTTAATAATGTGGCTGTAAAACCCACCTTAAAATTTGATGTTAAATGTAATGGAGTAACTTCAGGAACATCTAACACAGCCTCGTTTCAATTAAAATCACTTACAAGTTTAAAACCGACAGTAAGCTACACTCAAAAATTACCACAGTGTAATAGATTTTCTTCTGTGAGTGTCTTACCTTTTAAAATGCCAGCTACAAACAATCTGTATGCAGACCAACTTAGATGGAAGTTGCCTGTGGGCTGGACATTGAATAACCAAGAAAATATCGTTTTTACACCTGCAAGTAGCACCGTTAATACCAACGTAACCTTAAACTTACCTGAAGATTGTTTAGGGGGCATAGTGTATTTGAAGGGTGTCAGCACAACTTGTACGCCCCAGTTGCAAAGTGATTCAATAGCCATACAAATCAATAGAACAGTACCTGATGTAGGTTTCATGGGTTCTCTAACCGCTTTACGTTGTGGAGTTACTTCTTTGCAAACTTTTACAGCAGACACTAATTGCATCGATAGTTATTTATGGGAAGTACCCAATCAGATAGCGGACTTGCCTACGGGTGCGTATATCTTACAAATCAAAAATAACAAACAAACGATTTATAAGAAGATTCAGAAAAACTAAACTAACACAAAGATAAGAAAAAACAACTCGAAAAGGTTGTTTTTTTTGGTTATAGCAGTCCTACAAAATTAACAGACAAAATGCTACTTTCCAAAAAAACGTTTAACTTTGCAGTCGGTAAGCTACTTAAATCAAAAGCCATGAGCAATTTTAAGGATTGGACAAGAGATAAACTCAAAAAACGCTTTGGCTTGAAGCGTGTATATGACCATCAGACGTTAATAGATTGGAAAAAAAGAAGCGAATCTATCAGCATTGACGACTTAGAGCGTCTGATGCTTGAGCGCGTACAAGAAAATATAGTACGCTATGTGGATTATTGGAACGAAGATGAAGTAAAACTTAAACTTATTGCGGCTATACTTTTGTTAGTTCGTTTTGATAGTGATGATTTATCTGGTTTCTCTCAAAGAGAAATTCAAGGAAATGTAGATGGAGAAGAACTCAAAGGCATACCAGACTTCATAGTAGCACGTGGAAAACAAGAAATTGAAGCCCCCTTCTTTTTCCTTCACGAATATAAAAAAGAACTCGATAACAACAGTCCAGACCCCGCCGCACAGTGTCTTTCAGCTATGCTATTGGCTTACGAACAAAATCTAACTGTACCCGAAATGGCAGGCAAGCCCATTCATGGCGTGTATATCATTGGTAGGCAATGGTTTTTTGTCATCTTGCAAGACCGAGAATATGCCATAAGTTTGGCGCACGATTGCACACACCAAGCCGAGATTATGGACATACTGCGCCACATGAAAGCCTGTCAAAATATAATTACTGAAATTTGGGGTGAATAAAACACGCCAAAAAATAAACCTCAAACCTCTAATCTCTAATCTCCAATGAATTGTCGCCACTGCGCTACGCCCTTGACAGAAGAATTTATTGACCTTATCAATAGTCCCCCTTCAAATTCTTTCCTAAAAGCCGAACAGCTCAACGAACCCGAAACTTTCTACCCTTTGCGCCTTTTTGTGTGCGCTAATTGTTTTTTGGTACAAATAGACGAATACAAAAAAGCTACAGATATATTTGGGGCAGAATACGCCTATTTTTCGTCTTTTTCCAAAAGCTGGCTCGCGCACTGCAAAGCCTATACAGACATGATAGTGCCGCGCTTGGAATTGGGCAAAGACTCTTTAGTAGTAGAACTTGCCTCCAATGACGGCTACCTCCTGCAGTATTTCAAAGAAAAAAATATTCCTGTATTGGGCATCGAACCCACCGCCAACACTGCCCAAGTCGCTATAGAAAAAGGTGTACCTACTTTAGTAGAATATTTTACTGATGCCTTCGCGCAGGAGCTGGCAGGCAAGGGCAGGCAAGCTGACCTTATTATCGGCAACAACGTCCTTGCCCACGTACCTGACATCAACGACTTTGTGCGCGGTATGGCTACTATGCTGAAGCCCGATGGCGTTATCACGATGGAGTTCCCGCACGTAGTTCAGATGATTAACCAAAACCAATTTGACACCATTTACCACGAACATTTTTCGTACCTCTCCCTACACGCGGTTACGGTTATTTTTGAAAAACAGGGCTTGATGATATTTGATGTAGAAGAAATCCCTACGCATGGTGGCTCACTCAGGATATATGCCATGCATATACAATCGCCCAAACTCATCTCGATAGGCGGACGCACTCAAGCCGTTTTCAACTTAGAGGCACAAAGCATCACAGACCTTGAGTATTACAAGGGCTTTCAGCAAAAAGCCAATCAAGTAAAATACGACTTGCTTACTTTCCTACTTGAGCAGAAAAGGGCAGGCAAGCGCGTAGCCGCGTATGGTGCCGCCGCCAAAGGCAATACTTTGCTGAACTATTGTGGTGTGAAGCAAGATATGATAGATTTTATAGTAGATGCTTCTACCTATAAGCAAGGTAAATTCGCGCCCGCTTCGCACATTCCTATCGTACATGAGGACGTTTTGAAACAACAAAAACCAGACTTTGTGCTTATTCTACCTTGGAATCTTGAGGCAGAAATAACTACCCAACTTGCCTACATACGCGACTGGGGAGGCAAGTTTGTCATTCCTATTCCCACTTTACAAATCAAGTAAACTCAAATTAAATAAATAAATGCATGAAAACTAAAGTCCGTTTCCGCACTTATCTGATGTTGCTCTTTTGTGTTGTCTTACTGTTTTTGGTTTGGCAAAAACCTGACATTGTCGGTGTCTCCCCTTCGCGTGTATATTTGATGACTTTTTTAAGTGTCATCTGTATCATCGCATTGCTCTTTACCGCTTTCAAACAATTTGAATGTACGGAAGACAAGCTCATAGTGCGCAATCTTGCATTAGGCACAAAGGAGGAGTTCCCCTTAGCCCAAATCAAAGAAGTTACACATACGCTTAAAAAAAAAGAGGGTAGCCTCAAACAAAGGTATTTAGAAATAACTTACGAAGTAATGACTCCTGACCAAAAAATGGTAGAAGTAAAGAAAGAATGGCGCACCTATTTTGTAAAAAAAGCAGACGAGCTTGTGGCGTGTTTGCAGAAGAAAACAGCCCGCACGTAATAGACTTCTTGCGAAAAGTGTTTTCAAAGACCTACCACCCTGCCCTCCCTCCATTTTTGAGGGAGGGAAATTGACTTTCGCAAGAAGTCTAATATTTGTTCCACTTCTTTGAGAAAATCAGTTCTTAGAAAGTCCTAATGAAATTAAGTCGTACAGCGAGTTTACAACTCGCCATTTCACGTCATGCGGTTTTGCCTCCGCAATAACTTTCGAAGAAGTAGAAAAATCGCAAATCGTAAATTGTAAACCTTAAATCGTAAATCGTAAATCGTAAATCCTTTATGTTCCTTACTTTCTGGCTTCCTCTTTTAGCTTCTGGAATTTTAGTGCCTCTTATATTGGGGCGTGTGTACCCGATTGATAAAAATAAACCTGTTCCTGTCGACCAGCCCCCACTCTCGACTTCTGCCAACCTGATATTTGTGTTGGGCTTCAATGGCATGGCGGTTTTGGTAGGTTGGGGATTGGGTGAAGCTATTTATTATGGTTTACTTTCTTGGCATCAAAGCCCCGCCTACAGTTTTGTTACCTTGCCCGAAAAAATGATGTTCTATGGAGGAGCAGGCTTTTTGATGTATGGCTGGGTTGCTTACGCGCTTGTTTGGCTTTTGAGGAAAGTTTGGGGCAAGGAAAAAGCAGATAGATTTTTGGCAACCACTGCTCCTGATGATGGCATAAGCCACCAAAAAATGGAAAAACATTTGCCCTATTATGTGGGTGCGTGTAGTCTGATAGGCGCGGGGATATTGTACTTCGCGTGTACGTGGTACGTGAAGGTAGGCAAGGACGAAATCGTATTCAAACTACCATTCGAAACAGAAAAAAAACTTGCCTACCAAGACATAGCCCACGTACAGAAAGACAAAAATCAAGACAAACAAAACATTTCACACAGCATCATCTTCAAAAATGGGGCTTCTTTCAATACCTCCAATCTGCAAGACAAAGAAAGGCTGTACGAAATCTTAAAATAAACCGCCATGAGCTGGAAAAAACACCCTGCCGTAAAATTTATATTGGCACCTATTTTGCCTTTTTATAAAGCCTACTGCAAACAAAAATGGGCAAAAAAATGGGCTACTTATTTAGCCGAAAACAAAGAGATTAACCTCAATGTAGGCGCGTCTATTACGCGCTTTCAGGGTTGGTTTCCTACAGATATAGAAATAAATTCTTACCACCTCGACCTGACCTCACGCGCCGACTTTGAGCGTATGCTCGCGGGTAGGCAAGTCCGCCGTATATTGGCAGAACACGTATTCGAACACCTTACTACCGCCCAAATCTTACAAGCATTGCCGTTGCTTTATGCCTATTCTACGCCTGATGTAAATATCCGAATAGCTGTCCCCGATGGCTATCATACCAGTCCCGACTATATAGAGCGCGTAAAAATCGGAGGCACAGGCGAAGGCGCAGATGACCACAAGCAACTTTTTACTTACAAGACTTTGGGCGAAATATTTGAAAAAGCAGGCTTCAAAGCCACACCTGTAGAATATTGGGACGAGCAGGGCAACTTCCATCAAGGCTACCAACTTGATGAAAATGGCTATATCACCCGCTCCATGTTGCATGACAGTCGCAATCAGGCAGGAAAGCCTGTTTATACGTCTTTAATCATGGACTTTTGTAAAATTTAGCCCCCTACCCCAAAGGGGCGGCTAAAACTCAAAATCGTAAATCATAAATCGTAAATCTCACATGAACACTGTTATCCAAACTCCAGAAGCTCCCGCGCCTATAGGTCCTTACAACCAAGCAATATTAGCAGGCAATACCTTGTATGTATCGGGACAAGTTGCACTCGATGGGGCAGGCAAGATGCTCAACGAATCGCTTGAGAGCGAAGTCCACCAAGTCATGCAAAACCTCCGCGCCATACTCACAAAAGCAGGTATGGGCTTTGCCGATGTGGTAAAATGTAGTATCTTTTTGCAAGATTTCAATGATTTTGCGCGAGTGAACGAACTCTATGGCGGTTATTTTACCTCCAACTTTCCTGCCCGCGAAACCGTACAGGTCAGCCGACTACCCAAAGATGCCAGACTCGAAATATCTTGTATTGCAGTAAAAAACTAATCCAAAATTTACCATGTCTGAAAGTACAGAATCCCTTAAAAAGCCTTTCTCCAAAACCGAACCCTTCAAGAAATGGGTAGGTTTTACTACCTCTTTTATGGCAGTAGCCTTAGCACTTTCAAGTATTCTTTCTAATCAAGCAGGAGATGAGTTGCTGGTAAATAGGGATAAAGCAAGCAGTGAATGGAGTCGTTTCCAATCCAAAAGCATCAAACAAAACCTCTTTGAAGTACAGCTCGAGGCACTTAAACTAAGTGCCGAAGACGACAATCACAGCGAAAAATACCGCAACCACATCATCAAAACGATTGAGTTCTTTGGACAAGAAATCAAACGATATGAGAGCGAAAAAAGTGAAATATCCAAAGAAGCCGAAAAATATGAAAAAATAGCCAAAAGTTCCGAAAAGCAGGGCAATCTACTCAATTTGGCGCAGGCTTTTTACCAAGTAGCCATCATTCTTTCGCTTATCGTACTGATAGCAAGGCAGGGAAGTCTTTGGATTTTGAGCCTGCTATTGGGATTGGTGGGGATTGTTACGACTATAGTGGCTCTTACAATGCCTTGATGTGTCCAATGCTTCAAAAGCTATTAGACTTCTGCGAATGGGGAAGGGTAAGATTAGGGCTACCGCACTAAATTAGTGGTTTTTGACTAAAATGTGTGGTAAGAATAAGGCAATGTAACACAAACATACTTGTTTGTGAGCCAAAAACAAGTTGTTTTATCAAAATGTAGTTAAAATTAACAGTTTTTCGCCTTGCGGCGCACAAACAAGAATGTTTGTGTTACATAAAAACCGCTTATTTAATGCGCTAACCCCAGGGTAAGATTGAGGTATCAAAATAATATACAGGCAGGCAGGCAAGTGCGCTTGCCTGCCTGTATGGTTTAAGATTTTTCTTTTGTTTCTTCGGGCAGTACTTCTTCTCCAAGTTTGTTGAGGGCTTCGTCATTGCCTTCTTGTATCATTTTTTTTATTTCCAAGATGCGTTCTAAGAAATTTGCTTTGATTGTACTGAGCCAATCTCCTTGCAGGACATTGGCATTTTTAGAATTCTCTCTAGCTTGTTGGTATATAGGTAGTCCTTTGAAAAAGTCTGTTAAATCATATACGTTGTGCCATTCGTTGTCTATGCGAATTTCTAAAAGCGGATTCAAGACATATTGCCCTATATGATAGCGCACCCAAAGTTTTTTGCTGTATTTATTGTCTGTATTGATTTCGTTTTTGCCCAAAATAGAAGATAGATAAGACCGTTTAGTACGATAGGTAGGTATAACCTTTTCGTTCAAATCTTCAAAAAACGTCATGAACGTACTTGTATCAAAAGAAGGCAAACTACGCCAATACTTGAGCTTTGAGAGGCGCACATTCATCACACTCATCATAAACAATAGCATGAAATACTCGGCTTGATGGCTGGCTACTTTGAAAGAGCGATTTTTTATCTTAACAGTAATACTATCCTCTTTTAGTAATTGATAATACTGATTGATAGTTTCTTTTTTACTTTTTATCAATGTTTTACTTACTTTGCTGTCTTCTTCTTGGGCTATGTAGGTATCGGCTATGGTTATTTGGAGTGCATTTCTACCTTGGTTATCGACCAGATTTTTTTTTGCGCCATTTTGGATGAGGTGTGTGATGATTTTGTTTGAGCCATGTGTGGTGGCGAGCATAAGGGGCGTGAGATTTACTTCATTACGGAAATCCATGCCATGTTTTTCCAGAAGTGGTTGCAAGGTCTTGAGTTCATCACGTACATACATATTGAATTTTTGCCTCAATATGGCTTCGCGTTCTTTTCTCCACCTTTCCTCATCTGCGGGGCGATATTTCAGGGCAGAAAGTTGCTTCATTACTGCTTCTTGCCCATAAAATAAAGCGTACTCATAGATAATATCTTTCGCTTTCTTGTTGAATAAATCAGGCTCAAAAGCTCTTTGACGTGCATCTTCATAGACTTCGTGCGTGATGACAGTCCAAGGCACAGGTTTGATTTGGAGGACATTCTCGCGGATGGCATCTGCTTGTTCTTGTTTGCCTTGTAGCTCAAGTCGGCGGGCTTCTTTCTGCCAATCTTGGGCAGTCGATACTTGTTCTTTTACGTTTACTTGACTGCTGAAGTTTGTCAAGCCCAAGAGTTCGAGGAGGGCGTGTTTTTTGTTGGTTTCTACGACATAGAGGTTTTTGATGGCGCGAGTCATAGCGACATACAACGAATTGACATAGAACTTGTATTCATCGAGAGCTTTGTCTGTCTTGTCTTTGGCACGTGAATAGGCGATTTCTTCAGAGGCTATATCCTCCTTGCCTACGCCTGCAGTAAGTTCACGAAACTCTTTTTCATAACTTGAGATGATGTTGTAGAGGATAATATTTTCGTATTCAAGCCCCTTGACTTCATGGATAGAAAAGAGCAAAGGCGTATTAAAAAACTTGCGGGCTTCGTCTTTGTCCTCATTGCGCATGACGATAACGGCAAAATTGGCAGACTTGCGCGTGCGTTGGTTTAGGTCTTGCTTTACTTTGGGTAAATTTTCAAAGAACTGTACTTCGCCTTTGTGCTGGGAGTTGGACTTTACCAAAAACGTACTTTCGCGGTCTATAGAGCCAAAGCGGGCATTTTTTATAAGCAGTAGTTGATTGGCAATGTGCGTAACTTCGGGCGTGTTGCGGTAGTTGGTCGCCAAAACCCGAATGATGTTGCCTTTGAGTTCTTGTTTATAAAACAGGGTTTTTACGTTTGCCCAAGAGAAAAAATTGGGGTGGACGATTTGGTTTGAATCTCCGCAAAGCAAAAAATTGGTGCTTTTGTGTAAAGCCTTCAAAATTGAATATAGCTGCACATTCGTAATGTCTTGTACCTCATCAATGACCACAAAGTCGTAAGAAGGTGTGATTTGCTCAAGGTAGGCGTGTGCTATCAGATTGCTGTCATAATACGTGCCTTCTTTCAAAAAATCAAGGTAGCGCGTAAAAAGGTCATAAATCAATTCGCGCTCTTGTGCCAAAAAGATGGACTGTTTTACACCTAAGCCCAGATAGTCTTCTTTGCTGAGGTGCGGTTTATCAATCATAGAGCCTGTCATTACGCCCTTAAATTCTTCATAGACTTT
>JAAFJK010000077.1:4524-7042 GCA_013298105.1 Cytophagales bacterium | reverse complement strand
ACAATTTGGATAGTGTTCATAATCAGCTTACTAACAGCATTGATAGTGATGTTTATGTTTTATGAAGGATTGATAAGGTTTAATTATCCTTCTCACAAAGAATTTCCAATTCAAGGAATCGATATTTCACACCATCAAAAGAAAATTGATTGGCACGAGTTATCTAAAGAAAATATTTCATTTGTATTTATCAAAGCTACTGAAGGTGGCGACTTCAAAGACTCAAAATTTCAAGAAAATTGGAAAAACGCAAAAAATACAAAACTTGCGGTTGGTGCATATCACTTTTACAGAGTTTGCAAAAATGGCATTGAGCAAGCTGATAATTTTATTTTGACTGTACCAAAAAATGCCAATAATTTGCCTCCTGTGATTGATTTAGAATTTGGAGGAAATTGTCATACTGATAAATCTAAAAAACAAATAATACAGGAAATTCAAGACTGCATTGACAAAATAAAAGAGCATTATGAACTAACACCTATCATCTATGCAACCATAGAGTTTTATGATAGTTATTTACAAAATCAGTTCATGGATTGTCCTATCTGGATACGCGACATATATGCAAAGCCCAAACTCACAGACAATAGAAATTGGACTTTTTGGCAATTTGCTAAGAGGACATTTGAAGGGGATAGATGGATATGTCGATATCAATGTGTTCAATGGTGATAAAATCAAATTTGAAAAAATGATAAGTAAACTCCGTTTTCCTTAGATACGAGTTTGGGTAAAACGTGAACTGACATAACAAAACCACCTTGCCTACCCGCAGGCAGGCAAGGTGGTTGAAGGTTTTGATAAAAATTTATGATTATCAAAAAGATTTGCTATTTTTGTGGAAAGATGTACGCGAGGTGTGTATGTTATAACTTTGGCAGTAATTATAAGCATGGCAAATCATTATTACATAATTTCAGAGGTGCAGTTTTATAAAGACAAAGATAATGAAGAAATGTGGAATTTTATTCTTGGAACAGGAATAAATCTCAACGAAAAATGTACTTCAAAAATGCCAACACTTCGAGAAATAGTAACAGCCCTTATTGACTTTGGATTTGTTACAAAAGAAAAAAAATATCACAATGAAAGGATTGAATTGTCCGCAATTAAAGGCGATAAGGAGGGAGTTTGGTTTATATTCACAGATTTTAAAGATTATGATACACAAATAAATATGTTTGAAGTGGGGCGAGGAAGTGATACTGATTTGATGATTGATTTTATGAAATTTTTAGCAAATTCTCACGGTAATTTTTTATATTATTGTGATAGCGGGGCAATGTCATTAATTACGAAAGACAAAGATAATATCAAAATTACTGATGAAATGTATTCCAATTAAATAAACCATTGCCAGTAAATGTAAGTTTGAAACTTGAATAGTATCTTCTACCAAACTAAACACCTTGCCTACCACTTTGGCAGGCAAGGCGTTTTACCTTTTTAAAACTTCATCTTTTCGTGCTTATCCCAAATTCCCCAATGCGCCCCTACGATGCCTTCCGCGCCTGTTTTCCAAGACTCGTCGAAGGAGGAGAAATAAAAGCAAGGTATCGTTTCGTTGGCAGTCCAATGTTGCGTATTGATGAAATAATCTCTCGCGCTTTGATGTGAAGGCATTGCGCCTTTCAAATCTTCGCCCTGCGAAGGCCAGCCTGTTTCGGTAATAATAACTTGTTTGCCATTGCCTGCCGCTTTTGCCTGTTCGTACATAGCCTGCATATAACCCAATGAATTTTCGAAGGCACAACCTTCCCAAAAAGGGTAGCAATTACACAATATCACATCACAAAGTTCCGTGATGCGAGGTCGATGCGAAAATTCATAATACGCATCTACATAACCCACAGGAATATGCGGAATTTCGGCTTTTACTTTTTTGATGAAGTCCAATAGTTCGTCTTCAGTCAAATCTTTGCGGTACATGACCTCATTGCCTACAGCCGCAATATCTACAAAACCCTCTTTTGCCAACTGCAAAAGTCCCGCTATTTCTTTTTGGTTGATTTCGTCATCATCGCCAAGCCACGCACCCACTAAGGTTTTGATGCCCATTTCTTTGGCTACTCTGGGGATAAATTCATTGCCTTCCGTACAAGAAAAAGAACGAATCCATTGCGTATAAGGCTTCAGTATTTCCATGCGCCTTCTTACCTGCGCTTCTGAGATGATGTCGCCCGGTTTTTGCCCATCTTCATAGAGGCTAAAACAAAAACCATGCACGCCCTTCTTGAGTGTTTCTGCAAATAAGTCGTTTAACGTTTCTTCTGACTTGCCTGCCACAAAACTGAAATTGGCATCAGGCGTTAGGGAAAGGAGTTTTTCTTTGTTGAATGACATGATAGTGTTGAGAGTTGAGAGTTGAGAGTTGAGTTGGGTGCGTTTCAAAATTTTGCGTTTTTTGTAGAAGCAAAAATTTTGAAACGCACTTGTTTGGTTTTATGGTTTAGTTTGGTATTTTAATTTTTCAAATTTATCCCAAATACCCCAGCTTTGACCAATATCTCCTTCG
>JAAFJK010000077.1:0-4514 GCA_013298105.1 Cytophagales bacterium | reverse complement strand
CCCACGTGAAACGTGGGGAAACATAAATTTCACACATTTCAATAACATTCCATTTATTTTTTACATCTTACTTATGGTTTAGTTTGGTATTTTAATTTTTCAAATTTATCCCAAATACCCCAGCTTTGACCAATATCTCCTTCGTGGCGCACTTTCCAAGCCTCATCAAAAGAGGAGAAATAAAATATTTCGATGCCTTGTTCCTTACTCCATTGATTTAGGTCTATAAAATATTTCATGACATTGACTTTAGAAGGCATTGCTTGACGAATAGACGCACCTTCGCTGGGCCAACCTGTTTCTGTGATGATAACTTTTTTATCTTTGGCGATTGTTTTTACAAAAGCATACATTTTTTGTAGGTAAGTTGAGGCTTCAGTTATGTCGTAACCTTCCCAAAAAGGGTAACAGTTTGCCAACACTACATCACAAATATCTACCAATTCAGGGTGCAAAATAAATTGATGATAAGTATCCACACAGCCCACAGGAATATTGGGAAGGGCTTTTTTCACGCGCTGAATGTAGGCTATCAATTCTTCTTTGGGCAATTCGCCTCTTAATAAAACTTCATTGCCTACCGCCACTATGTCTGCCTTGCCTGCCTTTGCAAGCGCAATCAAGTTATTGATTTCGCGTTCATTAGCCTCTTTGTTTTGACTTATCCAAGCTCCTGCAATGGTTTTTAATCCATATTCACGCGCTATGGTAGGTATCAATTCGTTTCCTTCAGTGCATGAAAAAGAGCGTACCCATTTTGTATAAGGTTGAATGATTGCCATTCTTTGGCGAATTTGCGCTTCGCTCAAAATATCTCCAATAGTTTGCTCTTTCAGGTAAGGACTAAAACACAGCCCATGCACTTGCCTACCCAACGACTCTGCAAACATAGTTTGTATTTCTGCTTCGTTTTTTTGAGAAAAGTTTGTAGTAATTGCCCCAGAAAAAGCGAAATTGCCATGTACAAAAGAATCAAATTGGGCATTTTCGTAATAAGACGACCCTGTAGTGTTGGGTTTGGCTTTGCGTTTTTCCAATTCATCAGTGATTTGTCGGGCGCGCTTTTCGTCAAGGTCATAATTCCACATTACTGCTATCGCAATCAAAGTTCCTACAATGGGTATGCCTGAATAAAAAGCCCGCAAACCTATGAGTGTCATTTCAGATTGAGGGCTAATATCTGCATTGAAACCAATCAAACTAAGGATTAAGCCACTCAAAGCACCTGCAAGTGCCACCCCAAACTTGACCATCCACCAATAGATTGCCCCAAAAACGCCTTCCCTGCGCTTGCCTGTATTGAGTTCGTCCAAATCTATCACGTCAGAAGTCATGGACATCATCAACATAAACAAGCTCCCTATCCCAAACGAAAAGAAAGGTAAAGCAAAAAGGAACATATACGGCTTACCTGGTATGAATAAGAACCAAAGCAAAATATAGCCAATAATCGAAATGGCTTGAGATACAAGAAAAGCCTTTTTCTTGCCCATGCTTTTTGACATTTGCGCTACCACAGGAATAACTACAAACGTTGTAACTAACGCGCCCGCACTACCAAAAAGAGGTGTCCAAATACCTGCTGCTTCCGCCTTGCCTGCAAATAGATAATGTACTACGATAAAAAAAGAAAACGCTGCAACTGTATTGAAGGAACTGAAGATGAAAAGAGTAGCCATGCACAATTTTCTGAAAGGGGCTGATTGAAATGCCTCTTTAAAGCCTACTAAAATTTCCTTCATGCTACTTCCAACAGTTCGAAAAGTCAGCGGTGCGTAATTTTCATGCAGGGTAGATTGGCTTTTGATAAAAATGGCGGGTACTAAAGCAAATATGGTGCAAATAACGCCCACCCAAATAGCCAATTCGCGGGTAGCACTCTCAGGATTTAAAAACAATTTTGGAAACCATTGAGGAGGGTAAATAATTACCCAAAACCAAGGAGCAATTACCCAAGCCCATTGTCCTATCCATTGAGAAATAGCCATGATGATGGTGCGCTCATGAAAGTCATTGCTCATCTCATAGCCCATCGCCACATACGGAACGCCAAAAATGGTAAGTCCTAAATAAAATACAAAAGACCAAAGAAGAAAATGAATAAAATTGTATTCCAAGCCACTTTCTTTGTGGATTTGCCACATAGCAACAAACGAAATACCTGTCAATATCGCGCCTATGAAAACGTATTGCCTTCTACGTCCCCATCTCGACTTTGTATTGTCAGAAATAAAGCCCATAATGGGGTCAGTTATGGCATCAAAAATTTTGGGTAAAAGGTAAATAATACCCAACATCCAACCAGGGAAGCCAAGGTTTTGGATTAACACCACCATAAATATTCCGAGAATAGCAGGGAACATTTGGTTAGCGAGCATTCCTATGCCAAATGCCAATTTTTGCCCAAAAGGAACTTTGTTACTTGTAGATACGCTCATTGTAATATTTTTGGTTTAGCCCCCAATCCCAAAGGGAGGCATTAGTTAAGTTTCGTTCTCCCCTTTGGGTTGGGGCTTTTTTTAACCTCTCCCCAACCCCTCTCCTTTGAGGAGAGGGGCTTTTTTCTTCCTCCAAATAGAGGTAGGGAATAACTCCCCTCTCCAGAATGGAGAGGGGCAGGGGGAGAGGTTACTTCTTCAGTACAATCGTTTGTATTGCTTTAGGTGCAATGGTAGCATTTATTGTTTGTTCTTGCAAAGAAATTGAAAAAGATTTTTTTGTTTCGGTGGGATTGAATAGAACTGCTACAATAGAACCATCAGGATTTTGTGTAGCTGTAACCATCAAATCTTTGTCAGGATTTTCAAAACCTATGCGTACAGCGTCAGGGCGAATAAATTTGCTGAAATGCGCCATGACATAATACAAAGGCGTGAAATACACTTCGTCTTTTTCAGGGTCTACAATCACAGGCGCGATACACCAATTTTTGAACCAATTAGGACCGCCTTGCTTATCCAATACCATATTCCAATCTACCCAACCATCAACCCAATTATTCAAACAACCAATTATATCTGTTGCATATCGAAAAGCAGGCGCGTATTTGGGGTGCAAATGTTTCTCCTTTTCGCTTGCCCAATCCCAGCCCCAATCTGTTGCTTCTTTGCGCCAATACCAAGCGTCATCTTGCCATTTTGGTACTTCTGCATCTATGCACCCTTCTGTTTCGATAAGCAATTTATCAGGGCGTTTTTTGTGGGCATATTGCAAGGCATCAGGGAAAAAGTCGTAAGTGCTTTCGTACCAATGAATCGCAGTTCCTGCAAAATATTTCGCGGCTTTTTCATCACGATACATTTCATCAACCCATTCTTTCAAACCTGCCCTGTTTTGGTCATAGCCCAATATTTTCACATGACCATAGCCATCTTTTTCTAATTTGGGACCTAAAAAATCCTGCACAAAGTCTGTCATTTCTTTAGGCGAGAAAAGCATACTTTCCCAATTATTGCCATTGCCATGCGGTTCATTTTCTACTGTAATGCCCCATATATCAATGCCTTGTTTTTTGTATTCCGTAAAGTATTTTGAGAAAAACAACGCCCATGTTTCGTTGTATTTAGGCAAGAGCTTCCCTCCTACCCATTTGTTGTTGTCTTTCATCCAAGGTGGGGCAGTCCAAGGCGAGGCTATGATTTTGAAGCCATTTTTAGAGATTTTTTGCGCATCTTTTATCATGGGTATGATGTCGTCCATGTCCTCTTTGATGCTAAATTTCTTCAATTCCATGTCGTCTGCTTCAGGCGCGTAAGAGTATTGACTCAATGAAAAGTCGCAAGAATTGATGTGGGTGCGTGTGAGCGAATAATTCGCGCCTTCCTCGCTAAAATACGCTTTTAGGATTTTTTCGCGGTTCGCCTTGCCTACTTTGTTCAGAAGGTAAGCCGAACTTTCTGTAAAAGAACCGCCAAAGCCCACGATTTTCTGAAATTTCTCCTCTGTTTTCAGCTTGATTTTGATAGCATTTTCTGAGGCGGGAGTTTCTTCAATTTTGGTCAATTTGTTTCCACCTGCCGAAGTTTCGTATAACTCGGTTTTCCATGTTTTTTGAGGCTGACAATTCATCAACAAAAGGGATAAGGTAACGATATGTAAAAATTTTGTTTTCATGGCGTTGAGATATGTAGCACAGGCATCTTGCCTGTGTATGATTATCAAAATATTTTCACTTTTTCTTCCTAAACAGGCAAGATGGAGATATGTAGCATAGGCATCTTGCCTGTGTATAATTATCAAAATATTTTCACTTTTTCTTCCTAAACAGGCATCTTGCCTGTGTATGATTATCAAAATATTTTCACTTTTTCTTCCTAAACAGGCATCTTGCCTGTGTATGATTATCAAAATATTTTCACTTTTTCTTCCTAAACAGGCAAGATGCCTGTTCTACATTATTTTTTCGGTGGGGCTTCTACACTGTCCAACAATTTCTGAAAATTGCCTTCATGCGTTTTTTGGATAGGGTTTCCATCGCGCATCATGCCTTTGAAAACACCCTTATCCACCAAATC
>JAAFJK010000471.1 GCA_013298105.1 Cytophagales bacterium | reverse complement strand
AGCACTCCCACTGATAGGAATGGTAGAGGCAAATTCAGCATAGCAAAGTGCCGAAAACAAACACGCCACTGCCGTAAAGATGAATAAAAACATAACCGCAGGACCTCCGTCAAACGAAGCCTTGCCTATAGTGCTGAATATGCCCGCGCCTATGATAGCCGCTATCCCAAACGATACAAGGTCAGTCAGCCGCAACGATTTGTGCAGACTTGCGCCTTCTTTGGCATCATTTGCCTCAATGTCTTTCAGGATTTGAGAAACTGATTTTTTGCGAAAAAGTGAGTTCAAGGTGTTAAAAAATTAAAAAGTACAGAAAAAGTGCCTCAAAATAGGGTATATTTTATGAAATACAAAATTTTAAGCTATTTTTGCCAAAGAAATTTAGATTAACAAAATTTTGACAGCCATTATACAACAAAAAACACAATGGCACGTTAGTAATTATTAGAAATCAAATCTCTCACAACGAATCCCATTCACTCAAAATCAATATGAAAAAATTGCTTTTCACACTCGCAACATTAGCTTGTATGTTCGTAGCTAAGAATGCACAAGCGCAAGATGAAAAGGTACTTGCTTCCATTCTCAAAATGGTATCACCCGTAGAAGTATCTGAATTGATACGCACGCAAGGCATTGCTTACAACGCCAGTATCTTGCACAAAGCAGACAAAGCCCCCAAGTATCTCACAGACCTCAAACAAGCCTTGAACTTGGGTATCTATAGTACAGACCTTGGTTATGCTACCATCAATAAGCAAAACAAAGACGCACTTACTTATATGACCACCGTAAAAGGCATTGCAGAAGCACTCAAAGTAGGACAATTCATCAACACAGGTAGAATCATGCAACTTGCCATGAACAAAAACGACCTGAACAAATTGCTTGACGAAACTGCCACTACTTTCGAAAACATCAGCGACCACCTCGAAGGACAGAAGAAGTCAAATCTTGCCGCGCTTATGCTTACGGGCGGTTGGTTAGAAATGCTCTCTATCACTTGTGAAGTAGCCAATACTAAGCCAAGCCCTGAACTAAGTGAGCGCATCATCAGCCAAAAACTTATCCTCGACCAGTTGCTTGATGTGTTGAAGCCACACGCTACCGACAAATATACCAAGAATCTATTTGCACAAATGGGTGGGTTGAAAACTATCTTTGATGCCTATAAGCTCGAAGCAAACAATGGCACTTCTACTACCAAAGTAGTGAAAGACCCTATCACAGGCGTAGAAACTTTAGAAACAACGACTGACGGCAATACCAAAGATGTCAATCTATCAGCAGATGACATCAAAAAAATATTGGGCAAAGTAAAAGAAATTCGCAAAGAAATCACAGAATAAGTAAGAGTTGAAAAATAAGTGGAACGAATGTAGTGCTTTTTTTGCTCAATAGAATAGAGTTTTAAACTCTATTCTACTGAGCAAAAAATGTATTTCTAATCAATCCGTTTATTTTTACTTCTTACTAAAAACTATCTTTTCTATGAAGAAAAGATAGTTTTAACTTTTGCTAATATTTCATAATTTTTGGTAGGCAAATTCAAACCAAAATATACATAACAACTCCCCTTTGGAGCTGGGGGCTAAATAGCCTTAACTTTTCAAAATTAAGCAACGCACTATATCTTAAACTAACAATTAAAAATGAAAGTTTTATTTTTAGCTATCTTTCTACTCATCTGGACAGAAAGTAGTGTACACGCCCAATGCAGCTGCGATAAATATACCCAAAAAGGTATCAAAATGCTTTCACAAGAACATGAAGGATTTACCTACCTAAAAAGCTACGAAGTATCTACTGCTGAAGGCAAAAAATTCTCCTATATTTTTACACAAGGTACAAACTACCTCTTTACACTTGCCAACAATGACGCGCATACCAAAGGTTTTTTTGTATCTATTTATGACTCCAACGATAACCTTATCACTACAAGTCATCTAAACGGCAAATTCTACCCCACCATACAGTTTCAATGCAAAGGAACAGGCGTTTATAAATTAAAATTCAGTTTTGAAGGCACTTCAGACCATTGCGCTTCGGCTGTATTGGGTATGAAAAGATAGCATTTATTTGCCCCTTAGTAAGAGAAAGGAAATGCTTTTTTGCGACTTTCAAAAACCATATAAATTCTCGAAGATCAGAAATCTAATTTCCTACTTCTTATTTCAAACCTCTTACTTTTATGCACCTATTGGCTGTAGATACGCTTGATGACTCTATTTTTGAGTTACTAAGCGCTTTGCCTACCATCACTTTTCATTATGAGCCTACCCTCACACGCACCGAAATATTGGCGCGTATAGGTGCATATCAAGGCTTGATTATCCGTAGCAAAACCACCATAGATGCCTCCTTCCTTGCCTACGCGCCAAACCTGAAAATCATTGCAAGAGCGGGTTCAGGGTTGGATTTGATAGACCTCGAAGAAACAACAAAGCGAGGCATCATTTGTATAAATGCACCTGAAGGCAACCGAGATGCGGTAGCAGAGCATACCGTAGGGCTTTTATTGGCTCTTTTGCACATGACTGCCGTAGCCGATACGCAGGTAAGGGCTGGCAAGTGGCTGAGAGAGGCAAATAGAGGTTTTGAACTTAAACACAAAACTGTTGGCATCATAGGTTGTGGCAATGTAGGCACAGAAGTCGCCCAGCGACTTCTGTCTTTTGGTTGTAAAATACTTGCCTACGATATACGACATACGCACCCAATCGAGGGCGTACATCATGTAACTATGGACGAGATTTTTGCACAAGCGGATATACTGACTTTGCACGTTCCACTTACTACCGAAACTAAGCATTTGGTAACACACGACTATCTCCAACGCTTCGCCAAACCTATTTGGCTCATCAATACCTCGAGGGGCGAAGTCATTGATTTACAGGCACTTTGTGAGGCTATCGAGGCAGGCAAGGTGCGGGGTGCGGGGCTTGATGTACTCGAAAATGAAAAAATTGACCAATTAACACCCTCACAACAGCAAGCCTTTGATTATTTAGCGGCTTCGCCTCATACCATTCTTACGCCTCACATAGCAGGTTGGACTTTTGAATCCTACAGGCGCATCAATGAGGTACTTATAGAAAAAATAGCACAATTTGTATAAGTTCTAAAAAGGTGTTATTTTTGTAAAAAAACTTATGTTCCTTTTAGACCTTTACAAAAACAAACGCAATGCACAACTATCCATAATTACAACTTGGGTGTTGGTGGGCTTATCATGTATAGCCATATTATTCGACTACTATGACTATGGTTTCTTTCAACGCATAGTAGCGGGAGAAATTTCAGAAGAAGCTATAGAAACACACGACTTTTATAGAACCACCTTCTATGGTATCCATATTTTAGCACTTGTTGCGGCAGGCATTTTCTTTATTTCTTGGCTCCATACCATTTACAAAAACCTGCGGAGAGCAGGAGGACTTCAAAGCTACAATGAGCATTGGACGATAACAGCGTGGTTTGTGCCTTTCATGAACTTATATGTACCGTATCAAATCGTAGAAGAAACCTACAAAAATATGCAGTATGTTTACAAATCAGAAGCTGAAGTAAAGGGCTGTGCCAATATAGGTTGGTGGTGGTTCTTTTTTATAGCTTCCCATGCTGGGCATAGACTTTCCGCCAGTATGTTCAAAAACGCAGATAATTTGAATGGATATTTAAATTCATTTATTGCCTCTATCATAGCTTTTATGCTATCTATCACAGGGTATATTTTGATAATTTATGTCATCAAAACCATGTCAGCCGAAGAAAAAAACCTTGCAGATTTCATATTGGAATCACAAGGTGTAGAGGAAGACACAGATTTTGAACCTCAAGTGTGAACAAAAGCATTTAACAAACCAAAAACTAACGCAAATCTTTGTAATCATACCTGCTTCGGGCAGATTTGACAGGAAAAGTAATAAGCCACGCACCTATAGTGGTATTATCTACTACTATCGGAGCGCAATAATATATATTCTGCTTATCAGACGATTCTTCTACTTTAGGTTCTCGACTTGCCTGCCCGTCCGCATAGTTGGCTACCATCTTTTGCGCTTGGGAGGCAAGGGTGGTGGCTTTTCGGAAGTTATGTAGTTGGATATCCACAAGATAAATCTGGGCTATAGAATCCAAGACGGGCAGGGCAGGCAAGGTCGCAAAATCTTGTATATGCTTGAGCGTACTATCTGCAAGTCCGCGTTTGATTTGTCGATAGAGGTCTTTTTGAGCTAAAAAGCACCATTGATTTCCCTTTCGTCTTACCCACTCCATCAAATTTTGGGGCGTGATGCGTTGGGGTTTTCGGTCGCGGATAGCTTGTGCCATTTTAAGACTATCTATGGGGCGGTCGTCGAGGCTATCACAAGCCAAAAGTCCGAAAATGAGTAAGGAGGTAAGGAAAAAACGCATAAAACATTTATCAGGGAACATAGAATATTTGGAACGAGTAAAAAATAACTTGAGAATATTTAGCCACGCTGTAAGCGTCTGTTATCGAGCTTTTACGCGGTTAAGCAATACCAACAGACGCTTACAGCGTGG
>JAAFJK010000545.1 GCA_013298105.1 Cytophagales bacterium | reverse complement strand
GGGTAGGCAAGTTCAGGACATACCTGAATCTGTTGATTACGATGCTTTTGGGTGGACTTTGGCATGGGGCGCACATCAAATTTATTATTTGGGGCGCGTTGCATGGCGGTGCTTTGGGTATTCATAAGCTCTACATGGATTATGTGCTTCGCTCAAAAGAAGAACCTAAAGGCTTTCGGCGTTTTCTGGGGCAAGTATTGACTTTCCACTTTGTGTGCTTCTGTTGGTTGTATTTTCGTGCTTCGAATGTGGCTACAGTAGATAAAATGCTGTATCAGATGGCATTTAGTTTTCAGTGGCAGGCTGTCCCACAGATGATTATGGGCTACCAACTTATTTTTGGCTTCATGCTCCTTGCCTACGCCCTGCATTGGCTTCCGCGCAGTTTCAAAAACGAAGTAGCCTATTTCTTTGGGGCGATGCCAGATGTTGCCAAAGCGTTTGTGATTACAGTCATTTTGTTGATAGTCGTACAAGCCCAAACAGGCAAAGTCGTTCCTTTTATTTATTTTGATTTTTAGGTAATGACTTGTGGGTAGCAGATGAAACGCGCCAAAAATATTGCGCTTTCTGCTTTGATTGGGGGGTTATTCGTAAATTCAACACCTTCAGGTATTGCGTGTGTTTTACATAACTTCTTTATTGGTGCCTGTGTCTGGGTGCGCCCACGCGGTAGGCATGGTTTTCAAACAAAAGGCTTATCTTTGCAAAATGTACCAGAAAGTTGTTTTAGGGTGGTTGTTGTTTTTTGCCTTGCCTGCCCTCGCGCAAGATTCCTTGCCTGCCCCCTCCAAAAAAAGGCTCAAAACTGTAGCTTGGATAGGCGGGATAGGCTACGTAGGGACTATGACAGGACTTTCGTTGATTTGGTATGATAACTTAGGCAAGTTCAAGTTCTTCAATGATAACCATGAATGGTATGCTACCGACAAGATAGGACATTTTTATACAGCCTACCAATTCAGCCGAGCTACCGAACAAAGTCTAAAATGGGCAGGACTTTCAGAAAAAAAAGCACGACTTTGGGCAGGCATCACAGGCATAGCAGTCATGGCTCCGATAGAAGTGTTAGATGGATTTTCGCCTAAATATGGGGCTTCATGGGGCGATTTGGTAGCGAATACTTCAGGAGCGATGTTTCTTTTTGGGCAGTCGGCACTTTGGAATGATACACGCATACAACCCAAATTTTCATTTTTTCCGAGTGGTTTGGCACGTTATCGCCCGAATCTTTTGGGGGCTAATTTCCCTCAACAAATCATCAAAGATTACAATGGACAAACTTATTGGCTTTCTGTGAACGTGGGTAAGTTTTTACCTAAACGCAAGTTCCCTAAATGGCTCAATCTCGCTGTAGGTTATGGGATAGGCGATATGGTATCTGCCGAACCTTTGCAAAGCAAGGTTATGGGTTTTGAGCCATATCGGGAGTATTATCTGGGCTTAGATTTTGATTTTCAATATCTTAAACCTAAGAAAAGGATAGCACGCATAGCACTTTACTTGCTTGGTTTGATTCGCTTGCCTGCCCCCGCCCTTGCCTACAGTCCGCGCTATGGGTGGCGCGGACATTGGTTGTATTTTTAGTCTATTTGCTTTTTTCGGATTGCCAAACAAAATAGGTTCTTCGAAAGTTATTGCGGAATATTCTGTAGAACAGGCTTACAGCCTGTTTATTATCTGAAACAACAGGCTGGAAGCCTGTTCTACAGTTTTGCCTGCGCAATAATTTTTTAAGAACCATAAAATACTATTCGCTTTCGCCCAGCCCATCTTCATAGTATTTGTCCCACGTACCTTCTTGATAGTAGTGATACAAAATAGGGTTGCGGAGTGTATTTACTTGAATATCCACTTTTTTCATTTCTATCAAGTCGCGCCCAAACGCATACAAGCCTTGCATGGCTTCGGGCGTAAGCCAACGAAGTGGAAGCGATTGAAGCGTTATTTTTTGGAGGCGTGTTTTCATCTGTTCTTTGGATAACGTCTTTGAGCCAATAACCCATGTCCATTCGCCAAATGTATAGACGTGGTTGTGGGTAGGCAAGGTATAAAAGCCTGCCTTCTCAAGAGTCTTGTCTATACAGCGATACACCAAAGGCGAAAAATGCAACCCAGCCGCTTGCGTAATGATAGCACCTTTCGGTCGGAGGCGTTTGTGGCAAAGCTGATAGAACTCAAGGCTGTATAGGCGATTTACTTCTACACTGAGCGGGTCTGGAAAATCCGCAATCATGACATCAAAAAACTTGCCTGCCTGCTCAAGAAAAGTGAACGCATCTTGGTTTACTATTTTTACCTTCGGGTGATGCAAAGCATCTTGGTTCAAGTCCCTGAAGATGGGATTGTATTTGCCTATTTTGGTCATTTCGGCATCAATATCCACCAACACAATGTTTTGGACTTGGGGATATTTCAAGACCTCGCGTACTGCACAGCCATCGCCTGCCCCCATGATGAGTACATCACGCACATCGGGCGCGAGGTGCATCACAGGGTGTACAAGTGGCTCGTGGTACAGCCATTCATCAAAAGTACAAAGTTGTTTGCTGGCATTCAAAAATAGCCAATGGTCTTCTTTCCATTGTGTAATTGTGATTTTTTGGTATTTGGTCTGTTTCGAAAAGACTACTTTTTCTTTGTATCGCTGTTGCTCACTCCAAAACACAAGTGGCTCTGCAAACACAATCCCCAGCACCCACGCTGTCAGGACGGTAGGCAAGGAGATGTAAAAAAACCACCTTGCCTGCCTCGCTATCATATCCCGCAAGTACCACCAAAGCAAAACCGCCACAATAAAATTCACAAGCCCCAGTACAAAAGGCGTGTAAGTCAGCCCCAAAAATGGCAAACCCACAAAAGCAAAAAACATTCCACCCAAAAGACTGCCATAATAGTCTTTTTCCATCATGTTGGCGATATTTGTCCGCAAAGATTCGTACTGCTCATTGATGCGCGTAGCGAGCGGAATCTCCATACCTATCAAAAGCCCAACAGCTATGCTACAAGGGTAAATTACCCACTCTATATGGCGGATATACCCCATACTGAGATACGTAAACATACCCGAAAAAGACACCAAAAAAGCCAAAAGTAACTCTGTAGCTATGAAAACTTCTACCAAATAATTTGAAATCCCTCTGCTCAATCTACTGCCCACACCCATAGAAAAAAGCATCAATGACAAGACCATCGTCCACTGAAAAACCGAATCGCCAATAAAATAAGTCGCAAGAGTAGAAAGGATATATTCGGCTACTATTCCGCACAGCCCTGTAGCAAAGAGTGCCATCTTCAGAACCAAAGAAGGCGTAAACTGTAGTCTTATCATGGCGCAAAGGTACGATTATTTTTGACTGTAAATATGCTTAATTTCTATTTTTTGGCTAATATTGCGCATGAAAAAAATCTTGGTCTTGGGGGCGGGACTTTCCGCAGGGTATTTGATAGATTATTTGGCAAAGTTCGCAAACGAAGCAGGCTGGACACTCACAGTAGCCGACCGCGAGTTAGATGCCGTAAAACACAAAATACAACCCTTTCCGCACGTACAAGCGGCTACTTTTGATATAGCAGATGCGGGAGCTACTGCCGCGCTGATAGCTGATGCGCAGATAGTCGTATCGCTCTTGCCTGCCATGTTTCAGGCAGAAGTAGCCAAGCACTGTCTTGAGCAATCGCGTCATTTTTTGAGTGCCTCTTACCTACCCGAAGCCATCAAAGCTATGGATACGGAGGCAAGGAGCAAATCTTTGCTTTTTTTGAATGAATTGGGGCTTGACCCTGGACTCGACCATCTTTCTGCCATGAAAATCTTAGATAACTTGAGGGCAGAGGGCGCAGAGATTAAAAGTTTCAAGTCGTTTTGTGGGGCTTTGCTTGCACCTGAATCTGCCAACAATCCTTGGAAATATAAATTC
>JAAFJK010000728.1 GCA_013298105.1 Cytophagales bacterium | reverse complement strand
CAAAGCATCTGCTGTGATTTGCTCTTTTATCCTACCCGCACTGTCCGCTGTAACTTTTGCACAAGTATTCACAGCATAAGCATACATGGGTGAGACAAAGTTCGTGTTTTGAGCAAATAAGGGAAATATGGAGAACCACAACAAAAAACTCGTAAGGTATAAGTATCGTAACATCTTTGTTGGCATTTGATTTATTTTAGTATTCGAAAGCAAAACTAATCCTTTCATGTTGAAATCTGATATGGTTTGAGATTTTAAAGGGTGGGATTTTGCAAGTGTTTTTGTTTATGATATTTGTATGCCAAAATATTGTGAAGCCTCTGCTTTCGTGATAAGCGAACGCGGGGGCTTTTGGAGTTTTTTGCGTAATTGTGTGAATAGCTTTTGAGCGTGTGGAATGCTGTAGCCTGTAAGGGTGGCAAATTCTTTGGGGGTGAGGGTGATTTTCATGTTGTATGGTTGATTGTTGTATGGTTGGGGAACAGTATGCAAAGATAATGAAAAAAGGGTTTGGGTGGTGGTAAGTAGTTGTGATAGAATGCTTTAAGGCGTTGTTTGGTTAGTTTTGCAGAAAGAAAGCCCCCTAACCCCCGAAGGGGGAATTCTATTTTCAACAACTTTCACTCTTTATTGTATGATTACTTTTGATGTTTTGATTGAGGATACGGACCTCAAAAACCAAGAATTCGTTACGATTACGCTGTATTTAGATGGCGTAAAAATAGGTGTTTTGCGAGCTGTTCGCAATAAGACGTAAGCCCAAAAGTCCCTAATCCCCGAAGGAGGAAAGCCCCCTAACCCCCGAAGGGGGCAATTTATTTGTCTTCAAAAGGGGGATTTTATTTTTCACAATTTCAATTTTTATTTATGGCAAGACAAACAGGTCTTATCAAGCTGTCTGGCACGCTTGATGACATTACTTTCTACGAAGGCAAAGGCAAGGCAGGCAAGACAGAAGCACTCGCAAAGACAAAAAGCGGTGTAAGTGCAGAGCGCATAGCCAATGACCCTGCTTTTGTGCGTACACGCGAAAACAACAGCGAATTTGGTCGCACTGCTTCTATGGCTAAAGCTATTCGCTTGGCTTTCAATCGTTTCAGTAAAGGTACGCAGGCAGAACTTGTGCGCAGGCTTCGCGCTCTTTTGGAACTTGATGCGGTTTCTGGTCGTGGATTACGTAATTTTGAGGCATTGACAGAGGCACAATTCAATGCGCTTGTGGGTTTTCAGTTCAATCCCCAGTCTAAGTATTCGGAGGTGGTATTGGGCAGTCGCATTGATTTCTCGCCTACCTCTCCTGCTACCAATCCTTCTGTTACCTATAATGAAGGTATTTTGAATCCACCTCAAGGGGCTACCCACTTTGCTACTGTGTTGGTTGTTTCTGTTTTGGATTTGGCAACTGGTGATGTGCTTCAGGTTTCTTCTCCTTCACCTCCTGTTCCGCCTGCTTTGATTCCTGCTAATTTGCGTTTTCCGACACAATCTACTGCGGCTTCTATTACTGCGCCTGTGGCGGGTCAGTTGGTTCTTATCTCGGCTGGGGTGGCTTTTTACCAAATGGTAAATGGTAATTTGTATGATTTGAACAATGATGCAAAACGTCCTTTTGAGTTGGTTCGTATCATCAAACCGTAGTTTGAAGCCCCCTAACCCCTGAAGGGGGAAATAGTGTAGGTTTGAACTTGGTTTGGATTTGTTTATCATAGCCCAAAAGGTTTCTTTTGGGCTTTTATTTAGCTAAATGTATGTTTTTGACTGTTGTAACGCTGACTTATTGGGACTTGTTTTTGAGTATTTTGGCAATATTGGTAGCTTTGATAGGCTCAGTGGGTAGTATTATTTTCTTTGGTATCAGGCGTACTGACTTCGTTACCAAACAATTACATCAACGCCTGACAACGTTGGAAGTATCAGACAAACTGAATACACAACGAATTGCGCAACTCAAAGTACAAAAAAGTAAATATACAGAAGATTTTTTGAGGCTTGAGGCGAAACTCGATATTTTGATTTCGTTTTATCAAGCTCGTTTTGTAAACCAACTTTCACACGAAACCCATGAACAAAAAGAATAGAAACTTGCCCACGATATATCTGAATGCAGGACATGGTGGTTTGCACCCCCTTACAGGTAAGTACATGACGAATCCCGCGCATGGTAAATTCTATGTGTTTGAAGACCAAGCAAATCAAATCGCC
>JAAFJK010000031.1 GCA_013298105.1 Cytophagales bacterium | reverse complement strand
CTCTGTGAAACTTCGTGTTGAAAAAAATAAAACACGGAGGCACGGAGAACCACAGAGTTGCACAGAGTCTTATATTGATTGTTTTTCTCTGTGAAACTCCGTGTACCTCTGTACCTCCGTGTTAAGAAAATAGCCACAGAGTTACACAAAGCCCCCTTTTATTGTCCAACAGGGAGCTTTGCGTGAATGTCTGTTACCACAGAAACTATTTGGTTTTTTAGCAATACTGTATTGAAATTGATAAGCAACCCTTTAGGCTTTTGTGCCATCTTGAGATATGACAATAATTGGGCTTGATGAATGGGCGCAAGAGCTTCGATGGCTTTGAGTTCCAAAATAATCAAATCCTCTACAAGCACATCTAAACGCAATTTTGGCGTAAGTAATTTTCCTTTATAATGCACAGGCACCTGTAATTGCGTTTCAGTTTTCAAATCGTGCATACTGAGTTCTTCTAACATAGCCGCTTCATAAATTGATTCTAAAAGCCCTGCACCAAGTTGTTTATGAACTTCCATCGCACAACCAATAATTTGATAGGCAAGTTCGTTGATATATTTTTGAGTAATCATTTTGCAAAAATATGAAAAATAGCCTAATAATTTTACTTCTTTTTCTTTTGCCTGCTCTTGCCTATGCCCAAATCAATGAAAGCGATACTTTGCGTTTTCAGGCAAGGTTTGGTATCAGTGGCAATGCACAAACAGGTAATGTAGAGATGTTTGCGCTCAGAGGCAAGGTCGATATGCTGTACGCGCCTGCTAAAAAGTTAGTTTTCAAGACTCAAACTTCCTATATGTACCAAGAGTTTTTTCATCGAAAGGCAGACGAAGACGTTTTGAGTCGTAATTTTGCCTATTGGAAACCGCAGGCAAGGCTTTATCCTTACCTGATGTGTTTTCTTTCTACCAATTTTCGGCGCAATATTGATTTTCGATATTTTACAGGTGCGGGGCTTACGTGGCAAATCGTGCAAAAACCTAAACACAACATCAAATGGAGCGTAATGGGTGTATATGAACAAAGTAATTTTAGCAAAAATACCTTCAATGACCTTGCCTACAATGGACAAAATCAAATCAAAATTTGGCGAGCAAGTACACGCATTTTTGGTAGGCACGTGTTGGGCAATAACAAATTTATTTTGCATTATGAAGCATATATTCAGCCTTCTTTTGAAAGAAGTAATAATTTGCGTTGGCAAACTGAAATAGGAGGCGATATTCCTATTTACAAAGGTTTGAATTTTACTACCAATTACGTTTACACTTATGAAGGTGTTGTAACATTGGGTAGCAAAGAAGAAGATAGTATTTTCACAGTGGGCTTAGGATTTAGTTGATAGTTGTTGGTTGATAGTTGATAGTTGTTGGTTGATAGTTGTTGGTTGATAGTTGTTGGTTAATAGTTGTTGGTTAATAGTTGTTAGTTGATAGTTAATAGTTGATAGTTGATAGTTGATAGTTGATAGTTGATAGTTAATAGTTGATAGTTGATAGTTGATAGTAATATACTAAAAACCAACAACCAACAACCAACAACCAACAACCAACAACCAACAACCAACAACCAACAACTAATAACCAATAACTAAGCAAGTTTTTTGAAATAGGCGATTGTTCCATTCAATAATTTTTTACAAGTCAGAGTGCATTCCAACAACTCTGTTTGTATTTTGTCGTCAATAAAATTTAAGTCAAATGACAAAAATATTTGTGTTTCAAGTTCATACAAAGAGCCACGCGCTATATGTAAAAAATGTAGTGTTTCTTTAGTAGATTGCCTACCAATTCCTTCAGCAATATTAGAAGGTATAGAAACAGCACTTCTACGCATTTGATTGGTTAAACCAAAAAGCTCATCTTTAGGGAAATTTTTGGTATAAGTGTATATGTATTTGGTAAGTTCACGACACTTTTTCCAAACATCTAAATCATAATAATTCATAGCGCAAAAATATAAAAAATACCAACAACAACCAATAACCGACAACCAACAACCAATAACCAATAACCAACAACCAACATGATAGTAAAAAGAAATTTTAG
>JAAFJK010000653.1 GCA_013298105.1 Cytophagales bacterium | reverse complement strand
AAAAATATTGAATAGAAATAATAGACATGGGGGAGTTGAGAGTTGAGGGTTGAGAGTTGAGGGTTGAGAGTTGAGAGTTGAGGGTTGAGAGTTGAGAGTTGAGGGTTGAGAGTTGAGAGTTGAGGGTTGAGAGTTGAGGGTTGAGAGTTGAGGGTTGAGAGTTGAGGGTTGAGAGTTGAGAGTTGAGGGTTGAGGGTTGAGAGTTGAGAGTTGAGAGTTGAGAGTTGAGGGTTGAGGGTTGAGAGTTGAGCGTTGAGAGTTGAGAGTTGAGGGTTGAACTTCCTTAGCCCTGTTTGGTGTCCCACCAAACAGCCCCTCGACAAAAATTGTCGGAATTTCTGAGAAAGTTAATCGTAAGCCGTCAATCTTAAATCGTCAAACCTCAACGTTATCTTGTACTCAGATTCAAAATTGTATAGTAGTCTGTAAATTCTTACCTCGTACTTCTTACTTCAAACCTCCTAAGCGTGTCTGATAAGTATTCAATTCGTGGGAAGGCAGTCCGAAAAGCATTAGTTCCCCAAACTCGTCTATTACTTTGGCATCACTTGCCCAGTATGCCTGCCAATCGGCAAGGTCTTGACTGTAACCGCCCGCCTTTAAGAGATGATAAAATGCGCCTGTATGCTCATAACCCATATTTTGAGGTGGTACACAACTCACCACATCACCTTCACAGACCACTCGATAGGCTTTTGTGTAAGCTGTTTGTAAACGATACGCGAAGGTACTGTCCCCTACACGCGGTTGCCCAAAAGTATAAAGTCCCGCAGGTTGAATGCCTTGCTCTACAAAATAAGCGGTAGCCAACATAGCCAAAGCACCGCCTAAACTATGACCTGTAAGCCAAACTTGCTGACCTTGTGCGCAAAAAGTATCCAATGCTTGTGCTAAATCCCCCATGATGCTTTGGGTAGCGTTCCAAAAACCTTCATGCACCTTGCCTCCTACTGCTGGCACAAGGTCGTATTGGGCGTTGGTTGTCCAATCTTCGAGCTTGCCTTCCGTACCTCGAAAAGCCACAAAAACCTTTTCAGCATCTCCCATGACCAAAAACTGGGTGTCATACGTTGCATTTTCTAAATAGGTATGCGCCATTTTCCAAGTGTGTTCGCAGTCATAAGCTACATCAAAACCTGTTTGATATACTAAAGAAGCGACACGCGCCAAAACTAAGGCATTGGTAGGTGAGAAATTTTGGGCATTGTTGTCAAAAAAAATCATATACGATTTTGGTTATTCTCCATATTTAATCAAAAACTCAGGACTGATGGCTTTAAAACTTACTCGCCCTATGAGGTCTTGTCTTTCCATCAAAGGTCTGATGACGATGCCTTCTGCCCAGACTTCAGACAAAAGCACGCTTTTTCTGGTAGCCATGTTTACCAACGTAGGAATATCGGCTACGAGTGCGAAGTTCGTATCAAGTACAGGTACGGTAGGCAAGTTTAGAACCTGCATCAAGTTCTCAAAATCCGCAAAAGAAAGAAAAGTATGCGTATCTATCTCAAAGGCATTGAAAAAACGGACAGTCTGCCCTTTTAATTTTAGCTTATTTCCTTGAATTCCCTCGCCTATGATTTCGCCTTGTAGCGCAAAATTTTTGGACAAACTTTTTAGTTTGTTTTCTATGTCCATTTCGCGGGCTACTTTCCACATAGAGTTGGTGTCATCTTCCAAGAGGTCTAAATTACGACTACATACGCCAAATTCATTGTTTTTGAGGTAATAAGTTACAGAGCTTCCGTCTAATTTTTCGGTAATGTAGCAAGGCGTTCCTTTGTATTTGTCCAAAAGGTCTTGCAATACTTGTACGCGCGTTTCGTCTGTTTTGGGTATGAAGGAAGGAAACAAGCCCTTTGCCTTGCCTGCCAAATTCGCAGGAATGGGTGGCTCGTATTTGATGATGCCCATTGCCTCCGTAACGTCTGTATCTTCGTGGGCAGGCAAGTCCGCAGGCAAGATAGTAAGCGGGAAACATATCCCTTGCGAAATTTGTCCACGCAAACGAATCGTTTTGATACGCATTCCGCGCGGTTTTAGAAACTCAAATTCGGGCGTGTCAGGCATAAGGCTGTCTATTTCACAATATACACACAAGTCGCCTACTTGAAATTCGCCTTTTTTTACCACCAACTGCCAGCCTAAAACAGTGGCTTTTTCTATAGCATCTGCTCCCTCGATAGGCTCGAGGGCTTTTATACGCTGGATACTTGCTAATTTTCTCATCTATTTCTCAAAATGTAAAGCCCATGATTAACACATCGTCTGTTTGTTTTTCGTGTCCCATCCAATCAGTCAAGGCGCGGTCGAGAGCTTCTTTTTGTGCCTCCATGTCAAGGTGTTGGATTTCAGTCAAAAGTTTTCTGAAATTTGTTTTCATGAATTTTCGCCCCTCCTCACCTCCAAATTGGTCTTCAAATCCATCTGTAAATAGGTAACAATTTACAGGTTCTTGTCCGAACTGAATCGTTTTTTTCTTAAAAATGCGGGTGCGTTCGGACTTATTCCAATGCCCACCTATAGGGAAAGAATCGCCTACTACTTCATGCATTTTGCCCTCTTGAAAATAGACAAGTGTGTTTTTTGCACCTGCAAAAGAGATGGTTCTATTTTCAAAATCAAGCCTACAGAGTGCCGCGTCCATGCCA
>JAAFJK010000123.1 GCA_013298105.1 Cytophagales bacterium | reverse complement strand
CTTTTTCTTAAAAAAGCGCACGCGGCAAACAAAATAACTACAGCTTTTTCTTAAAAAAGCGCACGCGGCAAACAAAATAACTACAGCTTTTTCTTAAAAAAGCGGTTGTCTGACATTTTTTGTGGAAAAACATTTTTTGAGCAAGTTCGGATTTAAGAAACGCCTTTTTTGCTCAATAGGATAGGGTTTTAAACCCTATCCTATTGAGCAAAAAAAACTACCACAAAAATTGTCTGAGAACCAAAAAAGCGCACGCGGCAAACAAAATAACTACAGCTTTTTCTTAAAAAAGCGCACGCGGCAAACAAAATAACTACAGCTTTTAAATAAAAAAACTATCTTTGCAAAAAAAATAGCGCATGAAAAGAATATTGATAACAGGCGCGGCAGGTTTTTTGGGTTCACACCTTTGCGACCGCTTCCTGAAAGAAGGCTACCGCGTAGTTGGTATGGATAATCTCATCACAGGCGATATGCGCAATGTGGAGCATCTCATGCCTTTGGCAGAGTTTGAATTTTACCACCATGACGTGAGCAAGTATGTCCACGTAGCGGGTGATGTAGATTATATTTTACATTTTGCCTCGCCTGCCAGCCCGATAGATTACCTAAAAATCCCTATCCAAACCCTCAAAGTTGGTTCGCTTGGTACGCACAATCTGCTCGGACTTGCCCTCGCCAAAGGCGCAAGAATGTTGATAGCTTCTACCTCTGAAGTGTATGGCGACCCGCTTATCCACCCACAAAACGAAGACTATTGGGGCAATGTAAACCCCATAGGACCGCGCGGTGTATATGACGAAGCAAAGCGTTTTCAAGAAGCTATCACGATGGCTTACCATAGATTTCATGGACTCGAAACGCGCATCATCAGGATATTCAATACCTACGGACCGCGAATGCGCCTTGATGACGGACGCGCCTTGCCTGCCTTTTTCAGTCAAGCACTCAAAGGCGAAGACATCACAGTATTTGGAGATGGTTCACAGACACGCTCTTTTTGCTATGTAGATGATTTGGTAGAAGGCATTTATCGCTTGCTTTTGAGTGATTATGCGTACCCTATGAATATCGGTAATCCTGAAGAAATCACAATTAAACAATTTGCTGAAGAAATCATTAAACTTACCAATACCTCCCAAAAAATCGTCTATAAGCCACTCCCACAAGACGACCCAGCAACGACAACCTGACATCACAAAAGCCAAAGAAATATTGGGCTGGAGTCCGAAAGTATCACGCGCAGAAGGCTTAAAAATCACTTACGAATATTTCAAAAAACGCATTTGAGGTTAGAGTTTTTATTTCATTTTTTTCGGATTGACAACCAAAAAAAATGAAAAAATAAATTTCAAAAAACCTAAGGAACGAGTAAAAAATAAGATGATAAAGATTTTGTGCGATATTTTGGGTTTAGGTGAGGCGCAATAGAAGCGCAAAGCGGTGTTTTGTAATGATTATTGCAACGAAACATAAACGCAAAAGATTAACAAAATTAGCAAGTTATTTTTTACTCGTTCCTAAATTAAAACTATCAAATAACCTTGCTTTTTTCAAGCCCCCATTCCTCCAACCTGATGGGGGTTAGGGGGCTAAATACGTACTTCTTATTTTCAAACCTCTTACCTCCCCATGAGTTTAGAAAAAATACAAATATTGGAAGCCGAGATAACCAGCTATGCCATTACAGACAAGGCAAGCCTCGAGAACTTTCGCCTTGCCTACCTGAAGCGCGAAATACCCGCACTCATGGGCGAAATAAAAAACATAGCTCCCGAACTCAAAAAAGGGTACGGACAGGCTGTAAACGCACTTAAGGGTTTGGCAGAAGAAAAGTTTTTTAGTACCCAAGACGCTTTAGAAAATGTAAGTGAGGCAGGCAAGACCAACAATATAGATTTTACCTTGCCTACCATACCGCACGAGCTGGGGACACTCCACCCCATCACGCTCGTAAAAAATAGAATCGTACAAATATATGAACGTTTGGGCTTCACACAAGCAGACGGACCAGAGATAGAAAACGATTGGCACAATTTTACTGCCTTGAACTTTCCGCCTGACCACCCCGCGCGTGAGATGCAAGACACTTTTTTTCTTGAAAAAGACCCTGACATTGCTTTGCGAACGCATACTTCTTCGGTACAAGTGCGCTATATGCAAAACCATAAACCGCCCATGCGGGCTATCATGCTGGGGCGCGTATATCGAAATGAAGCTATCTCGGCAAGGGCGCATTGCTTTTTTCATCAAGTAGAGGGGCTTTATATAGACGAAAATGTGAGTATGCTCGACCTGAAGCAGACCTTGTATCACTTTGCCAAAGAAATGTTTGGCGAAGGAACTACAGTGCGTTTTCGTCCTTCCTTTTTTCCGTTTACAGAGCCAAGTGCAGAGCTGGATATTTCTTGCGGTATGCACAATCCAAACGGCTGTTCGCTTTGTGGAGGTTCGCAAAATATCTGCAAAGGCACAGGCTGGGTAGAGATAGGCGGGTGTGGTATGGTCGATCCTGCAGTATTAGAAAATTGTGGGATTGATTCAGAAAAATATACAGGCTTTGCGTTTGGTATGGGCATAGAGCGCATCACGATGCTGAAGTACCAAATCAAAGATTTGCGCCTATTCAGTGAGAATGATGTGCGTTTTTTAAGACAATTTGTGTAAAAAGCCCCCTGCCCCAAAGGGGAGTTTATATAAGATTTTTCCCCTTTGGGGTGGCGGCGATTGATTCTATTGTAGGGGTGGGGCTTGCCCCCACCCAAGCCAAAAACAAGGTACATTTTAGCGTGTTTTAGCTCGGTTTGGGTGGGGGCAAGCCCCACCCCTACATCAAAAATCTATTTTTTAAGCCTTAAAATCACGTTTTTAAAGAACCAATAGCCCCTGCCTTTGGGGGGCTTTCAATATTTCTTATGAAAAATTTTGTAGAAGAACTCCGTTGGCGTGGAATGTTGCAAGACATCATGCCACAGACAGAAGAAACTTTATCCAAAGAACCCACTGCAGGCTATGTGGGCTTCGACCCTACTGCCTCCTCTTTGCATATCGGCAATCTTGTGCCAATCATGCTATTGGTGCATTTTCAACGCGCGGGGCATAAGCCTATCGCGCTTGTAGGCGGTGCGACTGGTATGGTGGGCGACCCTTCGGGAAAATCAAAAGAGCGTAACTTGCTCACTATGGAGCAGTTAGCCATAAATGTAGCAGGCGTGCGCCAACAATTAGAAAAGTTTTTGGACTTTTCGGGAGAGCGTGCGGCTGAAGTAGTGAATAACTATGATTGGATGAGCGGTTTTGATTTCCTGACTTTTTTGCGGGAGGTAGGCAAGTACATTCCTATCGGCTATATGATGTCCAAAGATTCGGTAAAAAACAGGCTGGAAGGAGGTATCTCGTTCACTGAATTTTCTTACCAACTGTTGCAAGGTTACGATTTTTATCATCTTTATAAAGAGAAAAATTGCCTACTCCAGATGGGCGGTTCTGACCAATGGGGCAATATCACAACAGGCACTGAACTTATAGGCAAAAAGGACGGAGGCAAGGCGTATGCCCTTACCTGCCCGCTACTTACCAAAGCCGATGGGCAAAAATTTGGAAAATCTGAATCTGGCAATGTGTGGCTTTCTCCCGAACTTACCTCCCCTTACAGCTTTTATCAGTTTTGGATAAATGCCCATGATGCAGATGTACCAAAGTTGTTGCGGTTTTTTACGTT
>JAAFJK010000770.1 GCA_013298105.1 Cytophagales bacterium | reverse complement strand
TTTTCTATGTTTATTGAGTTCTTCAATTATTTTATTATCTAAAGAAAACTGATAATCACTATACATATAAGAAAAGTAGGCATTAAAAGCTCCCCAAACCGCATACGTCAAATACGTCTTGCCTGTATTGTTCTTGCCAGAAATAACCGTAAGCCTGCCCATTTCTATTTGGGCTTCTTTGATAGCACCTAAGTTTTTGAACTCGAAAATCATAAGGAATAAAAGGTTTAAATATTGTATAAACCCACAAGGTTTTCAAAACCTTGTGGGTTTGCTTTTTTATAGATTCGCAAACTTGCCTACCGCCTCCTGCAAAGCCTTGTCTAAACCGCTTGCGTCCTTGCCTCCCGCAGTGGCATAAAAAGACTGTCCACCTCCACCGCCTTGAATGTGTTTGGCAAGTTCTTTCACAATTTTCGAGGCATCTAAAGACTTTTCTTTTACCAATTCTTCAGAAATCATTACCGAAAGTGTGGGCTTGCCTGCAAATTCTGCCCCCAAGACAAGGAACAAGTTTTTGTCTGCACGTTGCAATTCAAAACTTAGTTGCTTCAGCGCATCAGGCGAGGCAATCTCAATTTTTTCTACAATGAACGTATGCCCTGCACTTGAGCGTTTCTTGCCTGCCAAGTCGCGCTTGAGGCTTTGCACTTGCGCACTTTCGAGTTGTTCGATGCGTTTGAGCAAGTCCGATTTATCTTGCAAAAGTGCTTCTACAGCTTTTGTGAGGTCTTTTGGATTTTTGAGCAAATCGTTTATTTCCTCCATAGTTTTCACTTGCTTGTTGATATATGCCTCTGCAACTTCGGAAGTAATGGCTTCTATACGCCTCACACCCGCAGAAGTAGAACTTTCACTCAAGATTTTGAATAACTGTATTTGGCGCGTATCTTTGATGTGCGTACCACCACAAAGCTCGACAGAGAAATCTTTATCAAACGTTATGACACGCACAAATTCGCCATATTTTTCACCAAAAAGAGCCATCGCGCCCAACTGTTTTGCTTCTTCTATAGGCACATTGCGCTTCTCGATAAGTTTGATGCCTTCGTGTATTTTTTGATTTACAAGATTTTCCACCGTTTCGAGTTCTTCGTCAGTCATTTTCGCAAAGTGCGAAAAATCAAAACGCAACATTTCTTCATTTACCAACGAACCTTTTTGCGCCACGTGAGTTCCCAATACTTGCCTAAGCGCGGCATGGGCAAGGTGTGTAGCCGAGTGATTGCTGGAGGTAAGTGTGCGTTTGTGGGTATTGATTTGGGCAATGAAACTCAGTTTATCTAAATTTTCTACTTTCGTAAATTTCGCATCAGTCGTACTATGCACTATCAAATCATTCTCTTTTTTGGTTTCGAAAATAGCGATTTTCAAGCCTGCTTCTGCGCAAATTAGCTCGCCTGAATCGCCTGCCTGTCCACCACTTTCAGCATAAAAAGGTGTTTGGTCAAGTACGATTTGGTAGAAAGATTTGCCCTTTTCGCTTACCTGCCTGTAGCGCACTATTTTTGCTTCGCAACTCTCCACATCATAGCCCACAAATTCGATGCGGTCTATTTCCTGCAATTCTACCCAGTCGCCTGTAGTCAATTCTGTAGCTTTCCTACTGCGTTTTTTCTGCTCATCGAGGGCTTTGTCGAAGCCTTGCATATCAATTTCCCAATCAACTTCTTTAGCTAAAAGTTGTGTTAAATCAATAGGAAAACCTTTAGTATCATATAAAAAGAATGCAATATCGCCATTCATCTTTGCTTGCAGTTTGAACTTAGGTAATTGTTTAGATATACCTAACAACGATTTTAGGTCTTTTTCAATAAATAATTGAACGGGTATAGTTGTTACACGCGGAGTATTATCACCTCCAATTTGTGTCCATCCAATATATTGTGATGAATATATAATAGAATATAAATTACCTGTTTCATTTATTTTAAAACAATTTGGTAATGATGCATATTTTATTGGTGTTATACTAACTCCATTTTTAGTGAAAAATGTTTCTATTTCTACTATGGTTGCGTTAGCAAGCATTTGATTGAAAAACTCAATACCGTCACCCAAAGTTTTTAAAAAGCTATTTTCTTCCTCTCTAACTACATTCGTAACAAATGCCTCTTGTGCCTTCAATTCAGGAAAAACATCTTTGAATTGGTTTGCCAAAATCCCCACTAATTGACACAAAAAAGGCTCGCGGAAACCTAAATAACTATAACCATAACGCACTGCACGCCTCAAAATACGTCTGATAACATAGCCTGCTTTTACGTTAGAAGGCATTTGTCCATCTGCTATAGTGAACGAAATAGCACGCACATGGTCAGCAATTACCCGAAGCGCAATGTCTATTTTATTGTCTTGTCCATAGACGACATTTGCCTTGCCTGCAGTATGCTGAATAAGCGGTTGGAAAATATCCGTATCATAGTTCGAAGTCTTACCCTGAATAGCCATACAAAGCCTTTCGAAGCCCATACCCGTATCTACGTGTTGGGCAGGCAAGGTGCGCAATGACTTATCTGCCATACGCTCAAACTGCATAAATACATTGTTCCAAATCTCAATCACGAGTGGATTGTCTTGGTTCACGAGTTCGCGCCCTGCAAGTTTATCTATTTCGCTTTGGGGGCGAAGGTCTATATGAATTTCGGAGCAAGGACCGCAAGGACCCGTTGCGCCCATTTCCCAAAAGTTATCTTTTTTATTGCCAAACAAAATTTGGCTTTCAGGCAAGTATTGTTTCCAAAGTTCGAGAGCCTCCAAATCGGGGTCAAGATTTTCACCCTTGTCGCCTCCGAATACGGTAGCATAGAGGCGGTCTGTAGGCAAGCCATATACTTTTGTAAGCAATTCCCACGACCAATCGATGGCTTCTTTCTTGAAATAATCGCCAAACGACCAGTTGCCCAACATCTCAAAAAGCGTGTGGTGATACGTATCGTGTCCCACGTCTTCGAGGTCATTGTGCTTGCCTGTAACGCGGAGGCACTTTTGCGTATCGGCTATGCGAGGCGCGGTAGGCGTTTTGGTGCCTAAGAAAAAGTCTTTGAACTGCACCATGCCCGAATTGGCGAACATCAAAGTCGGGTCATTCTTGAGAACAAGGGGTGCGGAAGGTACTATAGTATGTCCTTTTTGGCGGAAGAAGTCGAGGAATTGTTGGCGAATTTCGTTAGCGGTCATCATTGGGGGAAACAGGGGAACGGGTAAACAGGCTAACGGGCTTGCCTACCCAAATCTAAGAAAGTGCAAAGATAGTGGTTTTTTAAGAAAAAATGGTAATGGAGAAGCCTCAAAAATTCAGTTGGCAGTTGGGCAGGGCTTGTTTGACGCGTTGTTTTTCAGTTTCTGACAAAGAATGATTAGGACGACACCAAAGCGAAAGGTTTTTTAAGTTTTTTAATCCTTCCAGCTTGGCAGGTAAATTTTTTAGAGAATCATTGAATGACACGTCTAAAAATATTAAACTTTCCAATTTATCAAGTGTTTCAGGTAAGTATTTCAATAGATTGCTGGAGCAATATAAATGTTGTAATTTCTTAGCATCTCCTAAAGAGTTGGGTAAACTCGTTAGTTGATTTTCTTCGCAATCCAAAGTTTCTAAATTTTTCAAATACTGGAAAGAGAAAAGTAAAGTGTCTATTTGGTTACGAGCGCATCTCAATCTTTTTAACTTTTCAATTTCCCCCAATGATGCAGGCAAGTTTGTTAGTTTGTTGGCAAAACACACCAAATCTTCCAAATTTTTCAGTTCTCCAATGTCTTCAGGTAGGCTTTTTAATTCATTAGACGAACAAAAAAGTGCTTCCAAATTGCTCAAGTTTGTAATTGTTTTGGGTAATTCTATTAATTGATTTTCAGAACAATTCAAACGTTTCAAATTTTTTAGTTCTCCTATCCATTCAGGTAAGTTTGTTAATTTTGTATCAAAACAATGTAATACTGTTAGATTTTTAAACCCTTTCAAAGAAGGGGGTAAGCTCTCAATTGGGTTTCGAGAAAAATTTAATTCTTTTATTTTTTTTAGTTTGTAAACAAATGAAGGCAATTCTGTGAGCTTCATATCCATTAAATTTACTTCTGCTACTTCTATTTGCTCAAAATCCATCTTTTTTTCTAAATAGTTGATGGTAGTTTCATCTTTATCTTCTTTGTATCTGACTATAGCCCAATCCAAGGCGTGTTTACCTGTTTCCGTAGCGTCTGGAAGATTTATCCCTCTATCAGTGGCTGGTATGTGCAGTTCCTCTATGAAATAGCGTAACATGGCAATGTCTTTTTTGTGAGCCGCTATCCCTGTAAGATTACCATAACATTCCAGGTATCCCCATAAAATAACTCCTTTTTTAGTATAGTCAGCTTTTTTACTTACTAAGAGTTTTACCATATCGAGATTACTCGTGAAAGTCGCCCACATGATTATAGGCGCGCCTAATTCATCTTTGGCATTTACATCAGCACCCTTTTGAATAGCTATTTTAGCCTTCTGCAAGTTATTGCTTTTTACTGCTTCCCAAAGAACCTCTGTCTGAGCATATCCTTTGGAGTGAGGCAGAATATACACCAGTCCAATAATCAATAATACGAGAGAAAACAAGAGTTTCATTGTTTTGGAGGTTTAGGGTTTTGTTTGGAGGGTTTGGTATCTTGCCTACACGTAGAAAAGATAGGGCAAAGATAGTGAGTTTTCAATAAAAAAAAATAATAACAGTTAGCTTTATTTTTTGATAAAAAATGTATATTTGCAAACATCAAAAACACAGTAGATTATGCGTATTATTGGGCATCATACTTGTGATGCAAAAGGCGAGATACAAGATATAGCCGTTATAGAAGCACAAGGCGCGTTTCTATCTGTTCACACAAACGAAACGCCTAAAATGTTAGGAACAGGTTACTATTTCTTTGACAATAACTTAAGCATTGCCCATGCACATGGAAAAAACAGATATAAACGTCAATACCATATTTTTGAAGCCGAAATACAGCTCACAGAAGATAATTTCTTAGATTTGGTTGGTAACAGAATGGATATGCTTTGGCTTCAGGCACTCCGCGAAAGATTAACACCTTTCTTGGCAGAAGGCGAAACTAATTGGAAAGTAGGGCATTTGATAGAATTTTTAAAACAAAAGGGACTTTTGCCTACTGTACCCTACTTTTTTTTAGCTAAATTATAAATCAAATGTGTTTTTTTTATTCATTTACACTCTTAAAATTACCTGTTTTGATAAAAAAGGAGTTAAACGAGCTAAATTTATAGTAATAGTTC
>JAAFJK010000524.1 GCA_013298105.1 Cytophagales bacterium | reverse complement strand
TGAATATCAGTTTGTTTTGTCAATAAATGCACCAATTTTTGTCCTAAAAGACCATTTGCACCTGTTATAAGAACTCTTTTCATACTTGCAAATATATGTAGCTTTTTGGAATGATGTACTTTTTTTGAAAATAAAACCCTAATTTTGCACCCTCAAACATCTTTTCTTTTATGAACGAACTTATCTCTGCGCGTGTAAATGCTTTAGCCGAATCCGAAACCTTGGCGATGGCAAGACGCTCGCGCGAACTTGAAGCACAAGGACATACGATTATCAAATTGAATATTGGCGAGCCTGATTTTCAAACGCCCGAACACATCAAAAAAGCCGCAAAAGATGCCATAGATGCGGGCTTCTCATTTTACACACCTGTATCGGGTACGCTCGAGCTACGTCAAGCGATTGCTGAAAAACTACAGCGCGACAACGGACTGCATTGGAAAGCCGAAAATATAGTCGTGTCCACAGGCGCGAAGCAGTCTATAGCCAATATTCTCCTTACACTCTTAAATCCCGAAGACGAAGTAATCGTTTTTACGCCTTATTGGGTTTCTTACAGCGAAATCATCAAATTGGCGGAGGGGAAAGCGGTACTCATAGCGGGGAGCATCGAAAACGGCTTCAAAGTTACGGCAGAGCAACTCAAAGCGGCTATCACGCCACGAACTCGCGCCATCTTATATTCTGCACCCTGCAATCCAACAGGAGCTATTTACAGCTTTGAAGAACTTGAAGCACTCGCAAGAGTGATAGAGCCTCACCCCCAAATCCACGTCATTGCAGACGAAATCTATGAATATATTTGCTTTGAACCAAGTTATACAAGCATAGGTTCGTTTGACTTCATACATGACCGCGTAATTACCATCAATGGTTTCTCAAAAGGTTTTGCAATGACAGGCTGGCGCGTAGGCTACATGGCGGCACGCAAAGACCTTGCCCTTGCCTGCGATAAACTACAAGGGCAAATCACCTCTGGTACTTGTTCTATAGCCCAAAAAGCGGCTACTGCCGCCTTGAAAGACCTTGCGCCTACTTATGAGATGAAAGACATTTATCAAAAAAGGCGCGACTTGATAGTGGGCTTGTTGGGAGAGATTCCACACGTCCATACGATTGTCCCGCAAGGTGCGTTTTATGCGTTTCCTGACCTCAGCCACTATGTAGGCAAGGCACATAACGGAAAAGTGATAACGTCTGATGATGAACTTGCCATGCTTTTGCTTACAGAAGCGCACGTAGCGATGGTACAAGGTTCGGCATTTGGCGCAACCAATTTTATGCGTATTTCTTTTGCGGCTTCAGACGACCATATCCGCGAAGCTATCAAACGCTTGAAAGATTTTTTGGTAAAATTGGTTTAGTTTTTTGAAAATCATTTTTTATTTTTTCGGTTGTCAATCCGCTCGCGGTTGGCAATCCGAAAAAATAAAAAATGATTTCAGGCATTTTTGCGCACACATGAAGCGCACCCTTTCGCACAGCCTGTAGGGGCAGGCAAGGGACAAAATAATCTGTAGGTACTTTTGAGTAAATAACCCACCGCCGACATAAAACAGAGTATGACAAGAAAAGTCTGCATCATCAAAAACGAACCGTAAAAGTAATCACACCTTGCCAAATATTTCTTTTTATTTCGCTGTAAGGCGAAGCCCCTGTACGTACATTCAAGCCTGCCAAACGAGTGCCATAGCCACTTGTCAAGTTCATGTTGTAGGGCTGATAGCCATCTTGGTAGCGCGTATTGGAGAGTGAAAGGTCGAACGCATATCGTTCAAAACTTACCCCCAAACCGCCTGTGATTTGCGTAAGCGAGCGGTCTATGAAATCTATCGCCTGTACAGGGTTGGGCTGAATCGCATAACCTCCACGTGCATAAAAATTATTGTACGTGAACTCTGCACCAAATCTATAGTTCAGCACATTTTTGTAAATCGTTCTTATTGTATTGTTGTCAGCCAAAAACAAAGCAGGATTCTCAAAGTCTGTCAAGTTCATGGTATTGTAGGTGATATACTCTACCTCAGCCGTCAAAAATCCTACAAAAGCATCTTTGACAACAGGATTGGGTATCAAAATCGTAAGCCCTCCACTCATGCGGGCAGGCATACGGACTTTGTAGGTATAAGAGCCTTCTAAGGCAGACTCTTTGCGTGTTTTGACTGCACTACCGCTTGGGGCGGAGGAAAGGCTCTCAAACGTACTGCCAAATGTTTCTTGCATACTGATAGAAGTAGGTGCGGTAAAGCTCGCACCCAGCCTTAAGAATTTAACAGGTCTTACCATGATGCCTGCCGTAAAATTGATGCCTGTACCTTTTACTTTGAGGCTATCAAATTCTGTAAAATTTCTTAAAAGCGAGCTGGCATTTTCCATACTTTCTTTGTATATGCCATATCGTTTGTAGTTGATGGTAGTCATACCAGCCGAGAAGCCGAAATGGAAAACATCAGCAAGATTGCCTCCAAAAGCAAAATTCCATTGATGTTGCCCTCCGCGTGTTTCTATAGTACCTTGTTGTGCTACTTTATCAATCAGTTGTTCGTTGTTGTTTCTGAAATAGCTAAAATATGTGCCATCATTGCTATTCACACCCAGCAGATACGAAAAATAAGCGGGGCGAAGGTAGTTGGTATTGCCTGTATTGTATTGGTCTAAGTTTTGAAAATGCGCTTCAGGAATATTCCAAGCCTTATCTACATAAGTATCTGTTTTGCTATTGAGGGAGTTTTTACCATTGAAGGCTATTTGGTCTTGGAAGTTATTGGTACGCGCCACCGAAACACCAAAAGTTGCACCTTTCCAAACGCTTGTAGAAGCCTCGTCTTCAGGACGAATCGTGATAACGCCCGAGAAGTGATTGAGATTGCCCAAGCCCTTGCCTCCCTTCAGCGCATCATTTATATTTTGTGTTTGGGTAAAGTAAGAGGTATTCGTACCTGCATTACCTGCCCCAAAACCTACAGAAATGGCAGATTTCCTGAACGCCCCCAAGCCTGCGGGATTGCCTGTCATATTGGCTATATCGCCCCCTACGGCTGTCTGTGCGCCTCCTATGGCTTGTATGCGTGAGGAGCCTCCTACGCTGGTATATCGGGCATAACGCAGGGCATCTGTATAATAACCGAGCGCGTTCTTGTCTATTTGTATTTGTGCTTGAGCATATACACTCAGAAGAAGGCAGGCAAGAAGACAAATTGTTTTATTTTGCATAGAGGTCTGGTCTTAAAGCCACAAATATACGCTATATTTTCAAAATAAAAAAGCATTAACATTACATTAGGAATAAGAAACAAATCCAGTGGATAGCTAAAAAGTAGTAAAGCCCATAAACAACATAAACAAAAACAACCCTATCCAAACCGCTCCTATGAAATGCCAATAGCGTGTCAAGAGCTTGAATTTTAATTGATTGGGTGGATTGATATTGTAAATGTAAGCATCTAAATAGGCACGTTTTTGGTAAGAAACGACCATCCGCCAACCCAAAAATACAAGCCCCCCCAAGACGTGCAAGATATGGAAACCCGATACAATATATAAAAATGCACTCAAAAAACCACCTCTCAGGTATATTTTGGCACTTTGCATCTCTGCCCAACCTATCATTTGCAAAACTATAAACGTAACGCCCAAAGCCAAAGTACCCAACAGCATACGGCGGTAGGCAAGGAAGTTATCCGTTTTGAGGAACTTGCCTGCCTGCTCAAGCGTAAAACTACTACAGAGTATGCAGAGGCTACTCAACCAAAAAATAGTAGGCATCTTGCCTACGTTCCACGCTGTTTTTTTGTGGTAACTCAGCACAAGCACCACTAAAATAAAGCCTAAAAAAGTGAGTGCGATACTTACAAAAGCCAACATGAGCATAAAGCTCATAGGCTCGCGCCTACGGAAAAAACCTGTTTCTACTTCGTGATGTGTTTGCATAGCTTGAGAACAGTCAGTTGTAAGATTAAGTTTTCAAAAAAACGCTTTTTTTCAAGGCAAAATATCTTCTGGGTCAAAATCTGTATATAAGGGTTCTGTGTATTTCATTTCAGGAGCTTCTTCGGTAGTATCTTC
>JAAFJK010000558.1 GCA_013298105.1 Cytophagales bacterium | reverse complement strand
TACAACAACCTTATTTTCATTTTCAAGAATACAAGCCTTTGCTTAACCCAACAGGCGAACCGATGGCACAGCTTTTAGAGGCTTTTCTGATAGCGCAAACCCTGAACAATGAATCAATCCCTTTGTATGGCGTGGAAGTAGTAGGCGAGAATTGGAAATTTGTAATTATGGAAGGCAAGAATTATTGCATCTCACCTGCCTACAATTCTATAGACAGGCAAGATTTACTACATATCATAGCCATTTTACGCAAATTTTGTACTTTGTTGTATGAAAGGCTTGGTATCGCTGTTCCCCCTTTCGGATTGGGAACTTTCGAATCTGTTTCAAAATAACTTCTAAACATTTTACACCTATTTTCGAAATAAAAACCTTCCCAAATACACCTGCACACCATTTTTGCGCAAACGCCAATAATACAGCCCTCGTGTTTGTTCGCTAAAATCTATTTCAAAAGGCACTTCGCTCAACGCAAATGTTTTGGTCATGATACTTTGCTCATCATTGTTGATGATTTCTACAGTATAGCTGACATTTTCAGGTTTTGAGTCTTTGAAGTCAAACCTGATAGTTTTTGTAAAATTTTGGTCTATAGCAGGCGAGGCAACCGAAATAGGCTGAACTGCGCTTTTGCTTTGTGTAATACGCGCATCAAAGCTCGCATTGCGCTCAAAATTTTGAGCTATTACTTCTAAAGTGTCTTTTTTAGGCACGATTGAATCTTTTTTGGGTATAGCAGGCAAGTTTGGTAATGTTGGTTTGGTATCTATAGCAGGCTTTGCCTCGTCTTTCGGGGCAGGCAAGTCTTTTTCAAGTTTTTGGGTATTCGTGTCTTTACCTATAGGAGTGGTTGTTTTCTTGAGCGTGTCTTTAGCAGTCGTATTTTTTTGTGTATGGGCATCTTGCCTGCCTGTAGGGGTAGGCGAGGAGCAAGAACGTACTATTATCATTACTACAGCTAAAGCAAATAAACACATTGCAGAAGCATAGAGCCAAAGACGGGAGGGGTGTTTTTTTTCTTGCCTATTTCGTAAACTATCTATAAATTCACGTGCATTTTGCAAATTTTCTTGAGAGGGTTCTATGGTAGGGTCATAGCCTATTTCAGCTATATTTTCTTCGGCATTTAGCGTGTCTTGAAAATTTAGCATAGCTTTATAAAGCTCGACTTTGCGTGCAAATTTGGGCGAATTTTGGAGGGCTTTTTCGAAGGCTTTATCTTCTTCAGGCGAAAGTTCACACTGGAAATAAAGCGGTATTTTTTTGATGAGGTCTTGGTCTTGCATAGTTGAGAGAGTTACAACATTTTTTTTACAATTTCTTTTACAATTTTTGTCAATTCTTTTTTGCATTTGTGTCTTTTCTGATATAAGCCGCCTTCAGTGTACTTGTCTTTGAATATTTCTTGCATACCTTCAGTGTTGTCATTGGTTTGAATATATGCTTTGTAATATTCTTGACAAGAGGCTGATAAAGTGCCTTGCCTGCCTGCCAAAACATCATGCAAAATAGCTATTAATTCTTCATTTTCTATAAAAATTTCATGCTCTCCCAATATGATAATGAGGATTTCTATCAGTATTTTTTTGTTTTTTTCCTTTTTATTCATAGCCTGACATTCGTTCTTGAGGCATATTGAAAAGTAATTTTCAAACTTACCATCTATTTTTAGTTTTTTGTCTGAAGTCATTTTTATGAAACGTGCTAAAACGGTTAGCATAGCATCTCTAACAAGGTCTTCATCAAAACCAAGTCTTTTGATTACTTTCACAAAGTATTCATAATAATGGGCAAAAAGTGTTTTGAGGGCTTCAACATCGCCCTCCAATATTTTTTGTTTTAATTCTTCTTCTTTTGGGTGTGGTTGCATATCATACAAATTGAAATTTCCGCAAATTTACCACCCTTTTCAAACATATAGAGGCGTTTGCGCCCAAAATTTCAATAAAGATATGCCAAAAAGGGTAAAAGTCCTACAAAATAGGGACTTTGTACATAGTTTTTTGCTTGCCAAGATTTTAAAAGCTCCCAAACAGTTTTTGTTTGGTGCTTTTTTTATGTGCCTAAAAATATTTCATTTTTGTTTAGTCAAAGGGGGTGAAAATTAGGTCAGTTTGTACTCAATAGAAGTAGAACCAAACCCACTGTACCCATGACTCGAAATCCACAAGGCGAGGCACTCCTGACGGAGAGCGAAAAAGAGTGCATCGAGCAATATGCGCAAGGCGCGTCTGCTCACGAAATAGCAGAAAATACAAACAGAGGTAAAAAAACTGTCGACAACCTTTTGCTTCGCGCCCGCGATAAACTCAACTTAGACCATAGGCGAGCGTTGATAGCCTATTATTATGAATTTCTAAAAGTCTAAAGCTAATACAAAAACACAAAGGGTAAAAGTCCTACAAAAGAGTTTTAGGCAACTTTTAATTTTGCACCAGACCTGATTTTCTTTTGAAGCATAAATGAGCTTTTTGATAGCTTTTAGGCGTGTTTTTCAGGTAAGGTCAAAAAAAAGTAAAAAAAAATCACTCAAGGTGTTGAAATTCTGTGGGTATTTTACTCTATACTCATGTAAGGTAAAAAACAATCTCCTTACCGCGAAAAGCCGAAAAGCGTGTAGAGTAGGCAAATTCATTTATTCATTTTTTAACAACATGAAAAAAACATTTCTGTTTGTGTTCGCGCTCATCTGCGCAGTGGCGTTCAATGCGCCTGAAGCTAATGCCCAATCTTTTGAAAAAGGGCAAGTTGATGTCAACCTTGGAGTGGGTTTGTTGCCTACATTTGTAGGAGCAGGCGTAAAAGCCTCCATGCCACCCGTGAGTGTTTCGGTGGATTATGGTGTATCCGAAAAAATTTCTATTGGAGGGTACATAGGTTACTCCAATGCCAAATCTGAGAAGTATTCCTACTCCACATTTGGAGCTAACTTCACTCCCAAAACAGTGGATTATCAATGGAAATACAGCTACATCATTGTAGGGGTGCGTGGTGCGTACCACTTTTATCAAAATGATAAAATTGATGCGTATGGTGGGGCTTTGTTGGGTTATAACATTGCTTCAGTGAATTTGGAAACAAATGACAATTCTATTGAGAACTCTATTCCCAAAGTAAATGCAGGCGGCGTTGCATGGTCTGCTTTTTTGGGTGCGCGTTATCGTTTCTCTCCTAAAATGGGGCTTTTTGGTGAGCTTGGCTATGGCATTAGCATCTTAAATCTTGGCTTAAATCTTAAATTCTAAACCAAAGGCAGGTAAGTTCTTTGCCTGCTTATTTTCTTCTTAATCTTATGAAAAAGTTACATACTTTGTTGTTTATTTCTCTCTTGTCTTTGTGTTTTGTGCAATGCACTAAAGACAATCCAGAGCCTGATACGTCTTCTTTTTTGGAAGCAAAAATTGATGGCGTTCAATGGAAAAGTTCGTGGTGTTCATTTGTTATGATTGACAACGAGCCTGTCATAGCGGCTGAATCTAGTGATGGTAATACTTATTTCAACTTCTATTTTGATGAGCCAGCAGTGGTGGGTAAGACGTACCCCATTTACAATTACAAGGGCATTTTGGCGGGCTATGGTTCAAAGATAAATAGCAATGATGACTATAGCAGTTTAGCAGGCAATTCGCCTGATGCACAAGTCGGACAAATCACAATACAATCATTTGAAGATGGTGTGATGACAGGCACCTTCAACTTTATTGGCGAACAGACGACTACGGGTGCTAAAAAGAATTTCACAGAAGGGAAGTTCAAAGCCCGAAACAAATAATGATTTTCCCCTAAAACATGATGAAAAACTACCTGATTTTGTATTGGCTACTCTTTTTTCCATTTTGTACTCAAGCACAAGTTGATATGAACCCTGTTTGGGTCAAACAGTTCGAAGGGACTGGCTCGCTTGGGGGTAATGTGATTAGTAGATTTGACAATAACAACAATTTATACCTTACTGTGGGGCTTAGCGGTACACTCGATTTTGATTTGGGTGTTGCGATACAAAACGTAACAGTGCCCAATGATGACACCTATATAGTGTTAGCAAAATACTCAAGTACAAGTACGTTACTTTGGGTAAAAACACTTCCTTGCAATTTGTATGCAAATCCATTGGCTATTGCTTTTGATGCGTCAAACAATTTATATTTGACAGCAAATTTTCAAGGTACTTTAGATGCAGACCCAAGCACAAATACGCTTGAACTTGCTCCACAAAGCCCTTTATTAACGAGCAGTATGTTCGGCAAATATGACATCAATGGCAATCTTTTGTGGGCTAAACACTTGAGAGGTACAAGCACTGTGCAGGCTGAAGCTATGTTGCTTGATGGAAATGGGAACTTGTATGTTTCAGGATTTTTCATTGAAACAGCAGATTTTAACCCTGATGCTACCACTCAATTTAATGCAAGCACTTCCAACAATGAATCTGACGGTTTTTTGGCTAAATATGATAGCAATGGAGGGCTTACTTGGGCAAAAGTATGGGCAGGCAATGGCGTTTCGAACATTACTTCAATGGAGTTAGATGCTTCCGCCAATATGATAGTTGGCGGTTATTTTTCACAGTCTTGTGATATGAACCCCAATGCAGGCGCATTGAATTTTACAAGTAGTGGGTCAAGAGATGTATTTTTTGGAAAATACACAGCTTTAGGGGAGCCTGTATGGGTCAATAAATTAGATGGTTCATTAGACGATTATGGTTATGTTAGTGTCAAAAACAATGAACTTTATGTCTATGGACTTTTTGAAAGCCCCACTATAGATTTAGATGCAAGCCCAAATACCAATATCAAAAGCAATGTGGGAGCTTGGGAAAACCTCAGTACATTCTTTACAAAATACAATCTTTCTACAGGCGCACACATTTGGGGCAATGCAATAAGTGCTTATTTGGTTGGTTTTGAGGTGCAAAATAGCCAAATTTTTGTTTCAGGTTTTTTTCGAGGAACGATTGATTTTGATGCAAATGCAGGCATTACAAATTTGACAAGCCCTGCCAATAATTTTCATGGTTTTTTGACAAAGTACAATACCAATGGCATCATGAGTTATGCCGTATCGCCTTCAGGAAATGAATCTTCATGTAGCAAAGTTTCCTTTGACTCAAACAACAATCTCCATTTATTCACTAACTTGACAGGCACAGGCGATTTTGACTTTACTACCAATACATTAAATGCTACTTCTAGTGCTTCAAGCGGAAATTTGTTTTTGACAAAGTATGCACCACCAGCCGATATTAACCTCAAACAAGGCACAAATAATATTGTTATAGGAAGCGCATACAACGTAGGAAGCACATCTTTGAACATTCCAAAAGATGTTTTGTTTACGATTGAAAATGTAGGAGGTGCACCGCTTACTATTAACAACATAACGGTTAACGGTGATTTTTCTCTACAAGGTGTTGCACCCAATTCTATAGCCGTAGGAAGTTCAGTCAATATCACTATCCGCATGAGTGCGAACAGCATAGGAAATAAAAGTGGTGTACTTACTATAAATAGCAATGATGTTGATGAAGCCCAATACATAGTTAATTTATCGGGTAGCGTATCTTCGCTTTCACAAACCATTACTTTTAATGCCTTGCCTACCAAAACTTTTGGTGATGCCAATTTTAGTTTAACAGCTACAGCAAGTTCAGGATTACCCATTGCTTACCAAAGCTTAAATACCAACGTTGCTACTGTAAGTGGAAGTACGCTTACTATAGTAGGTGCGGGAACTGCTAACATTGTAGCTTCGCAAGCAGGCAATGCTACTTACAGTGCCGCCAATAATGTTACACAAATCTTGTTGGTAAATAAAGCTAACCAAACGATTTCATTTGCATCTATTCCTCTAAAAACTGTAGGAAGTCCTGCTTTCAATTTGATTGCTACAGCAAGTTCAGGCTTACCTGTGTCTTACACAAGTTCAAATACCAGTGTGGCAACCATTTCTGGAAATTTATTAACACCTATCAATATAGGCACTACTACCGTAACTGCTACACAGGCAGGGAATAACAACTACAACGCCGCAACATCTGCAACACAACTGTTCCAAGTTATACCTAAAGCACCTCTAAACTTAGTAGCTGTGCCTGAATACCCATTCAAAGTCAATCTTTCTTGGAATGCTGTAGCAGGTGTTGTACTTTATCGAGTGTTTCGCTCCGTTACTTCAGGCAGTGGTTTTGTAGAAATAGGTACATCAAATACGCAGTCATTCACAGATAACACTGTGCAAAATGCAGGGACAACCTATTATTATACCGTAAAATCTGTAGTGAATAGTTTAGAATCAGGCTTCTCAAATGAAGCAAGTGTGGTAGCCACTCACTCAGAGCGAGAATTTTTAGACGCTTCTTTCGAATTGATGCCCAATCCAACACAAAACCAGATAAGCATTAAGTTTACTGAGCCACTTTTACAAAATCTTACCTACACTATCAGCAGTGGGGCAGGCAAGGTTTTGGAAATGGGTACACTACCCAAAGGGCAGGCAAGTTCCTTATTACATTTAACACGCTATCCTGCTGGAATTTACATACTCATTTTCCAAAATGAAGCAGGTAAAACTATTACGAAAAAAATTATCAAACTCTAATCTCCAACTCTATTCCGTATGAAATACTACTTCTCTTGCCTTTTTGCCATCTTTATTATGGCAACAGCGTGCCTACAGGCGCAAATCCAAATCACACGTACCAAAATTGAACAGCCTGAAGATGTTATGATACCTCCTAAAGATGAGGAGGCTCTCAAATATTGTGAGCAAGAATTGAAAATGACACAAAAATGGGAAGACAAATTTGTACCCTCACCAGGCAAACAATCCCCTTTATTGAAAAGATTTTTGAGCAAAAAATCTCAAAAACAACGAATCTATGCTGGACCATTTGGTTTTAGTAATGATGTTACCAAAGGTCCCAAAGGCATACAAGGTTATTATGATGCCTACTTTCACAATGGGAGAGAGAAAGGTAAAGCATTGGGAAGTGGTGGTATAAGAATAGCCTGGTTATACACTTTTAAAAGACTGCATCTAAATGCTGAAAAGAACAAACACATGAAGGTGCTTCTGTATGAGGCAGAAGCACCTTATGATAGTGTTTATGTGAGTTATAAAAACAACAAAAAATTGCCTTATCGTGAATGGCTGAAACATTATGAGTGTAATCCTTCAGCCGAAACCAGATATGATGTGTATAAAATGTACTTTTTGCCTACAGAAGACTATCAACAGCAAGAAAGTACTATACAAGCGAAAGCTGAAGAAGAAGCTAAGACTTATACCATGACAAATTTGCTGGAAGTCCGTTATTATATTCATTACTATGGCAACTTACCATACGTAGAAGATGCTGTTAAGCGTAGTTATACAAGCTATCCTGTGGATAATTTACCTGATTTGATAGAAAGATTTGGAAACTTATCTATAGTAGAAGATGTAAAAGAAAGGTACATCATGAGCCGTACAACTTTGCCTGAACTTTTGATAGCTTACAGAAAATTTCCTACCACAAAACTAAACCAACTTTCTTTTGAAAAGAAAGTGTTAGAAAACAAGTTTTCTCTAGATGGGGCGGAAGCAATCTTACAAACAATACCTAATTTTTCGCTCAAAAATGAACTTGAATTAATTGTATATCCCGCTGTAAAAGACACTAAACAGATAGGGTTATATGATAAATTTATGGCTTTATTTCCCAATGGCAAAAAGTTCTCCTTAATACAGACAGAGAAAACAAAGGTGCTACAGGAGATAGAAGCAGACAGAAAACGCAGGGAAGAAGAAGCCAAAAAACTGGAAGAAGAACGTTTGGAAAAGTTAGCCAAATTTGGTCCTTCAGGCATTTTCAGAGAAAGTCAGTGGGTATCAGCACCAGGTATGTCCATTGGTACTGAACGCAGTTTAGAATGTTTGCATATACAATTTAACGACAACAAAAAAGGCTACATCTATCGTGATGTATTGAGGAATTTTGGACAAGATTTAGCACGTTCTGCAAAAACATTTTTAATCGTGAGTGAAGTATCAACAGCAGAATACTTCTCAGGTATGCGTTCTATCATTACAGAGTACAATACCAAACAAGATGTTGTAAACGCATTGTACAAAATATTAGGAGGCGAAGACGCGCCTATGACGGGTAGAACTTTGAATGAAAGTGAACAAAACGCACTCAAAAGCGGCTTGATTGATTATGAAAATCTTACCATACCCAAAGTGAAAAAAAGTAGTGAAACTTGGACGAAATCTATGATAGGCAGTACAGAATCTGCCACACAATATTTTGAAGATGGTATTAGTGGCGATTTGTTCAGGTTAAAAGATGGAAATAATGAAGTGTATGGCGTTTTTTACGGGTCGTCTTGGGTTGCGTTTGACAATTTAGAAAATGCACTGAGAGCATTGCACTTGTACAAAAAATATGACTACAGGTCAGAAAAAGGAAAAAGATAATCTCATCAAAAACCCAAAATCTCGTATTTTGGGTTTTTTCAAAAAAATATCGAAATTTTTATTGAAAAAGCAAAGTGTTTTCACTCTATACCTATAGAAACCAAAAACGCCCCAAAGGTATGACAAAAAACGACCTCAATCACAACTCTCTCACTGCCCGCGAACTCGAAGTGATGTGCCTTTTTGCGGAACAGCTATCGCCTAAAGAAATAGGTGAACAACTGCATATTGCCGAAAAGACTGTAGATGGTATTTTAGGCAAGGCAAAAGAAAAGCTCGGACTCACAAAGCGCAAAATGCTTGTGCTGTATTATTACAAATTTTGCTATAAATGTTGTGAGGACTGCAAAAATAGTGAATCCACTGATAGCAGTACGCCAAAATCGCGCTAATTTTACCAAATTTTTCATTTTCAACTAAAAAAATAACTTTCCTATATGCAATATCTCTTACCTCCTCGTTTTTTGTTGCTCCTGCTTCCTTGCCTGCTGTTTTTGGGGGTGGGGAAAAGTTGGGGGCAATGTGGACAGCCTTGTGCTGAAGTGATAGGTTCAAATCTAAGTGCCACGCTCTCGCAATCTTCTTTCACAACAGCGAGTGCTACTTTTGATGTGAGCATCAACTCCTCTTGGGCTAACAATTCTACATCATCTTCGTATTTTCAAGTAAATTTTCCAGAAACAGATTGTGCCATCAATACAGGCTCGAATCCTTTTTTTAGGATACAAATTGCCAAAACATCTACCTTTGACCAATACAACGGTTTTTTTACAGATTTGGGTACTTGCAATGCACAAATGTTGTCAGGCGGTTTACAAGGGACGATGGTATATAACCAAAGTTTTGCGAGGTCAGGAAGCCCCACAACAAAAAGCGTATCCTTGACTGGACTTACCAACGGCACTTACTATGTTATAGCAAGACTCGGCAACAGCTCTGTAGGAGGCACTGGTGTAGGGGCTAAGTTTGTACAGATTGGTTCTTTCACTGTTAATATCTCGTCAGGAGGCTGTTCAGTTTCTCTCGCTCCCACGAGCAACACTTCTCTTGCGAATATTGCCAGCACTGGAAACAGCATAACCGTAAACACTACCCCAAACGGTTCTTCTTGGACTGCGACACGCCCATCACCTGACTCGTGGCTTACGCTCTCGCCTACCACAAGTAGCACAGGTACAAGCCTTACATACAGCGTAACTGCCAACAATGGCACAGGGGCAACCCAACGCAGTACGACCATAACTGTAACTTGTGGCACAGGCACACAGACATTTACTGTTACACAAGCAGGAGTTTCTGCACCCACTACCTACACCATTACAGGCACAGTAACCGCAAGCACAGGTGGAGGTTTGAGTGGCGTTACTGTAACAACAGGCGCGTATAGTGATGCTACAGATGCTACAGGCGTGTTCAGTATCACGAATGTACCTAACACACATTCGGGTACGCTCACGCCTACAAAAGCAGGCTATTCTTTCTCTCCTGCGAGTCTTCCTGTGAGTAGTAGCAGTAAAACAGGGAAGGATTTTGTAGGGACTGCGGTATGTAATGCTACTATAAATTCTTTGACTGTTACAAATATTACAACCAATACTGCAGTAGTGAATTGGACTGCTACAGGTGCATCTTCTTATCAACTAAGATATAAACAAACTTCAAGTAGCAGTTGGATAACACTTTCTAACTCTGTACCAGCAAGTACGACTACCTACAATATAACAGGTCTTACTATGGGGACTTCTTATACTGTTGGTATAGTTGCCGCTTGTTCCAATGGAGCTTTCTCAAGTGGAGATTTTGAAAACTTCACTACCAAAATGCCTACTATAACTGTAGAGTCTTCTATAGTCGCTCCTTGGCAGCGGGCAGGCGAGGAGTGGAGTGGTACTTTCAAATGTACTACGAGTGATGTTGGTGGGAAATGGGAATTAGTTGTACTTAATAATGGTGTACCAGATAATACGATTAGTGGACCCTACAATAGTGGGCAAGCTGTTAGCATAAATTTTGGTCCTGAAAATCAAGTAGGCAAAATCTACACCTATAAAATACAACACGCTACAGCTAATAGCGTAAATGCTATCGCCAAACGAATTGATGGTTCTATCGCTTCTACGACTATCATAGATAAGAAATGGGATAGAGAGAATATTGTGTATTTTAATAACTATGATTATGACAATTTACCAGATATTTCTCATAAATTAAGCAATATTAAAATACCAATAAAGAGTCTACCAATAGGTTTAAACGTACAAACGCTTAAGTTTTCGTTTATCAGCAACAATACATTTGATGATGGAGTTTCAAGTGGTGGTGGTGTTCTAAAAACAAATATTGCTAATTATCAATATTCTAATAATTCTTCAAATGGATTAAAAGACGGCTATTTTATATTGAACGCCCATAGTTCCAATATTAACAAACCTGAAATTTTCCCATCAGAGTATGGGTGTAGAATTAGTTATTTAAATGCCTCTGGCAACGAAGTTTACTTTGAATATTTTAGTTTTGAATTAACCAAGATAGGTAGGGTAAATTATAATTTTGACAAACAAAAAGCTATTGTTGTCATAGGTGGTTATACTGGTGATGCGGACAATTCTATTCAAGGATGGAAGTTTACTAATTTCCAACAAGATATTTTTTCTAAAAAGTATTATTCCATTATAGGGTTATCGTCATGGAATACCAATTATGCCACATGGTATATAGGACAATGCAACGAAAATTATACATCAAGAAGTGCTTATAGCATAGGTTTGGCTCTTGAGAAAATAAAAGAAATTCAAAATGCTGCCGAAATGAGTCTAATACTGCACAGTAAAGCTGGATTAGAAGTTAGAGCCTTAATTTCTAACAATGCTTGTTCATTCAAAGATATGCCTAATAATTTTGATGGTAGTCCAGACAACAGTATCACATCTAAAAATTTTTATTTATCTTCCGTTTTACACACAGCACAAATCATAAAAAAAGTGGTGTTTTTAGCCACTCCACATACAGGCGGGAATTGGACAGGAAGTGTTGGTAATCAATTAAATGGTAGAAGCGAGGCACTAAATGATTTGGGGCAGTTCGATTCACATGACATAATACAGGTTTTAAAGACCACTAATATGCCAAACTACATAAAATTTGCTAATCTAACAGCACTCAATACAAGTTACATTTTGACAGAAGGTGATGGAAGCGTTTCAATAGAATCGAGCGAATGGTTTAGTGAAACATATCCAAATACTCTCCAAATGTATCAAAAAGCTGATGATACTTGGTCAAGCAGTGACGGAAATGGAACTACTATAGGCGGAATACATGGTTATGCTACAATAAATAATTTTTTGTCAGGTAATGATGAAAAAACAAGTATATGCTATGTTAATAAAGACGACTATTCACGTAGCTCTTCATTAGTGAAAATAATACAATTTATAAACGGAACAACTGATAGCCGTACACTTTATGGTTGTTCTCGTAGTAAAACAACTTATTTCGCGATACCTTTTGGCTCATTATTATCAGGGGCTTCATTTATGGTAAAAAAACAAGGCGAGCCTAATTATATACTTGAGAAGGTAAATGAACAAAAAATAGGCGTATCTTGGCAGCCATTTAATGCTATTGCAAATGGTGATAGTTTAATGGTTGTTGCCAATGGCTACGAAGCCTTACGTTTTCCTGTAGATAATGACATTATCCAAACCAAGCGAATGATATTGCCTATGCTCAAGGGAACAGCTACCAACAAAATACAAAACCCTGCTATAGAATTAGTCAATCAAAAGAGTGTCGTAACAACACCTTCAGTAGCTATTAAAGTTACAGCAAAGAACATAAGCAAGTATCAAATCCGTAAAAATACGATTACTTGGACAGACAAAATGCCCGCCGATTCATTGCTTACCTTGTCTTTGGATAGCATGATGAATGTGATACAAGTGCGTTTTATAGGCATAAGCAATGATACTTTTTATGTAGCAAAGCGCGTTTTTTACTTGCCTGAACCAGATTTTGGAGGCTTTACCTACAAAACTACCGTTACTACAACCCCTCAAGCCATAGACGGAAAACTCTATATAGACAATGTTTTTGAAAGAGATATTACCAACCTTTCTACAGATATAGATGTACTGAATGGCAATCACACTTTCAAAATATCGAAATTGGGCTATTTAGATGTAGAGAGCAAATTTGATAGAGATGTATTTTCAGACACAACCATGCACATGGCTTTCATTCAACGCCCCAACTATTCCGCTTCAGACTCTAAACAATTCAACCTCACCACCAACACCCAGCCCCAATACTACCGCGCCATGACCTTCCAAAAACTCGCAGGCGCAGTAGAGAACAAAGTTACCTTGAGGCGTTACAATAAAGACTATGCCTTGAATCTTAAGCCCAAATCGGAAACCTTTATCCTCGAAAACGGTAGCACGCAGGCAAGTGCATGGACAGGCTTGCGTGGGGCTATTGTACTCGACCAACCCGAAACACCCAACAAAGACAGCATTTATGTCCTTTGGAAAAATGGCAATATCTACAGGAAAGTCCTGAAAAATCGTTGGGCAGATAGTAGCATAGTCTATGAACCCGAAACGCAAAAGTTAGCTTTTGGGCGTGTGCGCGTGAAAAGCACCCAAGAAATGACTTTGATGCAAACTCAAGCCCCCATAGTAATTCCTGATGTAGTATTTACTATCTCTCGCGGAGTGCGCAAGCGCGTGCATATCAATCAAATATTTGCAGACCCTGATTTTGTACCAAATGATTTGACTTTCGGGACTATAGTCGTGAATGGTGCGCAACTTACCTACCAAATCATAGGCGATAGCTTAGAAGTGCGTAGCGTGGGCTGTTTTGAAGGCAATGCAGACGTGAGCGTTGATGGAATACATGATGGCATCACAAAAACGAACATTATCCGTTTTATTGTCTTGCCTATGACGCTTACCAGCACACAGGTAGATGTACGCCCTTGTTTTGGCGATAAAACCGCTACTATAGATTTGACAGTACAAGGCGCGGTTTTGCCTGTAACGTACCTTTGGAGTGATGGACAGCAGACACAAGACATTGCCAACTTGCCTAAAGGGGCTTATACCGTTACCGTAAAAGATGCTGAAGGTTGCCAAAAACAACACATTGTAAACATTGCAGAGCCACCCGTAATGAGTGCTACGGCTGATATTTCAGATGTGCGTTGCTTCAGCGAACAAAATGGAGGCATTAACTTCAAACCACAAGGAGGCGAACCGCCTTATACTTATCGTTGGTGGAAAGACAATGCTACTACTGTAACAATAGCCACTACAGAAGATTTGGCAAACATAGGACATGGCACTTACGGCGTAGAAGTTACAGATAAATTCGGTTGCTCCAAAATCTTTGACAACTTCCAAGTAAAACGCCCTGACATTTTAAAAGTGGTTGCTACAGTGAAGCCTGTAAGTTGTTTGAGTGCTTCAGATGGTGGCGTAACCTTTA
>JAAFJK010000145.1 GCA_013298105.1 Cytophagales bacterium | reverse complement strand
TTCAACGCTTGTCAAGGTCTTCGACCATTGACAACGTACAAAAAAGAAAAATACGAAATAATAAATTGTGGTTCTTAAAAAATTATTGCGCAGGCAAAACTGTAGAACAGGCTTCCAGCCTGTTGTTTCAAATAATAAACAGGCTGGAAGCCTGTTCTACAGAGTATTCCGCAATAACTTTCGAAGAACCTAAATTGTATATTCGTTTTTTTCGGTTAGCAATCCGAAAAAAAGACCGCGAACAAATAAGAAAGACTGACCACTCATCTGATTTAACACTTGACAACGTGCCAAAAAAGGGTTGCTTATTTCCGTTTGTAATTGCGAGGAATATTAAATGGCATATCAACCGAAGTGCGCAAAAATTTCACGCTGTTGTAGTCTATTTGCACCTCTTTTTTTTCTATGCGTTGGGTATTTTTGTCCCAAAAAGTCAAAAAAGCGCGATTTCGCTCTGCAAAAGCATTGCCATCTATTTGTTTAAAATCTTCATAAAAGATTTGCAATGTATTCTTTGTGCGCTTATCAACCAAAAAGAGTTCGTGCAGTTTTTCGGTGGGCTTATGCAAAAAATTGGTGAGGGCAATGCCATCTTTTTCTTGAGGAATTTTTAATAAGCTCCGCTCGAGCTGTACTTTGGCAGTGTCATATTCAGCGATAGGCATATTCGCAAGCAAAACCGCTTGGAGCATTTTAAAATCTAACCTAAAATTGAGCATCACTTCGAGCGTATCAAAACGTCTGGCATAATAAGTGTCTTTTTGCTTATCCAAAATATGCACCGAATCTTGAGTAATGATGGCTCTCAATCCTTCCACGCCAAATTTTGATACGCTTACCCACATAGCACTGTCGCGCACGAGGCGAAGCTGTAGCCGAAAACCCACGTCATATTTGACTTTGGAATCGAGCTTCAGCGAGCGAAAGTCCTTGCCTACGGGGGGCAGGGAAGGGTGTTCTTGAGCTATTCCTGTGCCGTTTTGGGCAGGCAAGGTCTGGGTAGGTGGACGCTTGCACGCACCTAAAAGCATTAAAAACAACAAAAAATGAATATATCGCATAACGAGGGCTTGGTTTTTGAAACCACAAAAATAGGGGTAGAAAAGCTATTTACCAAAGAACAGCCCAAGATTCAATAATTTTCAGTTCTTAAAATTTGTTTTTCCCTCAAAAAAACATTTATTTGCAAATGCGTATGACGAAATGGGCAATTTTATGTTTTCTTTTGTGTGTGGGTAGGCAAGAACTTGCCTACAGTCAGGGTACACCTACCGAAATGCTTGCCTCTTTGGTGCGTTTTCGGTCGCTTTCGGGACAGGAGGGCGAGGTAGGCAAGTTTTTGCTAAAGTACTGCCAAGCTCAAAAGTTATATACTTATGTTTTTACAGACAAAGATTATCAGTTCAATTTTTGTGCTTCACTCTATCCACTTTCTCTCCAAAAGCCAAATATTATCCTTCAAAGCCACATAGATGTAGTGCCAGCCACTGCCGAAGACGAATGGATATATCCGCCCTTTGCAGGCAAGGTAGATAGCGTGGCAGTTTGGGGACGTGGTACGGTAGATTGCAAAGGGTTGCTTGTGATGCAACTGTGGGCGTTGATGGCGTTCATTGAAAAAGCCCAATTAGAAGATTTGCCCTACAACGTTACGCTTTTGGTGCTTTCTGGAGAGGAATCGGGAGGCAAGGACGGAGCAAAGATTATCGTGGAAAATCACCTCAAAACACTCAAGCCTGTAGTAGTATTGGGCGAAGGCGGGGCAGGACTAAAAAATGTAGTGCCTTCTGCACCCGAAAAAATCATTTTTGGCATCTCAGTAGCCGAAAAAAGCTCGCTTTGGCTTCGCGTAAGTGCGCGTAGCAAACGCAATGGACATGGCTCTGTACCTCCAAAACTCTATGCCACCAAACGCCTTCTGCGCGGGCTTATCAATCTCATGAACGACAAGCCCAAGCCCAAATTCTCGCCTACTACGCGCCAAATGTTCAGAACTTTGGGCAAACTTGAAGGCGGCTTCAATGGATTTGTAATAAAGCACGCCAATACGCGATTTTTTCGAAACATGATGCGCAAACATTTTGAAGAGGGCGCACTGTTTTATCCTATCATCTATAACACCATTACCATTACTGACCTTGCCAACAATCGACTCGGCTTCAACCAAATCTCGAATGTGGCTTCTGCTATTTTGGATTGTAGGCTGCTGCCCGAAACAGACATTGACAAGTTTTTGAAAAAAATCAAACATAAATTGGGCGGGCTTCGTGGGGCAAACCTGATAGAAGTAGAAATCTTAGACCAAAGTCCACACGCGCCTGCCTCTGTACCTGATGTATTTTTCAAAACCATGGAAAGTGCGCTAAAGATGCGCTATCCTGCGGCAGAAGTGGTACCGATTCTTTTTCCTGCAGGTTCGGACAACAATTATTTTCGCGCTCAAGGCATACCCACTTTTGGTATCTTGCCTGCCCTGCTGACTGAATTGGAGGCAAATTCTTCACACAACATCAATGAACATTTGCGTCTTGAGAGTTTGCAAGAAGGAATAATGGTCTATACCATTTTTTTACAAAAGGCTATGCAGGCAAAGTAATTTCGAAAGTCGTGCCTTTTTGGGGGGTACTTAGGACACGAATAGTGCCTTTGTTTGCCTCTACAAATTCCTTGACCAAGAGTAAGCCCAAGCCTGTGCCTTTTTCTTTGTTGGTGCCTACTTTGCTGAAGTGGGTAGGCAAGTTGAATAGTTTTTGGGTTTCTTCGTATGTCATACCTACGCCTGTATCTTGTATGCGTATAAGCACCTTGCCTGCCTCGCCTGCTTTGGCAGTGGCTGTAACCTTGCCTCCCGATGGGGTAAATTTGATGGCATTGGAGATAAGATTGCGTAAAATAGCGTGTAGTTGATTTTGGTCTGCCTGTACTTTTTGGGTAGTTTCTACGGAAGTCAATAGCTGAATATTTTTTTGTTTTGCCACACTGTCATAAAAATCCACTACTTCTGTGATATTTTCAGCTATGTTGAGTGATTCTATGTGTTGTTTGTCCCCTTTCATCTGCGAAGTAGCCCAAAGCAGTAGATTGTGCATAGTGTTTTGCAGATTGGTAGTTTGGTTCTTGAGTTTATAAATATTTTCTTTCAATTCAGCCTCTGTTACATATCCTTTTTCAAAAAGTTCTAAAATAGCCAAAATATTGGCAATCGGATTGCGCAAATCATGTCCAATAACCGAAAACATCTTGTCTTTTACTTGGTTTTGTGAGGATATGATGCGTTTTTGCTGTTTTACTTTTTGGAAAGAAAGCATAAACACCACCAATCCAGCCAAGAGCGATAGAGAAATTCCTGTCCACAAGTAAAAAAAAAGTTACTGTAAAATTTTCGTATATTCTTTTATATTTGCAAATATATGATTAAATGCGCACCTTTGCATCATAAATCTATCATTTATTTCTTTTCTTATTCTATGAAAAAAGTAGTTATGACTATTCAAGACGATTTGGGAAACACCATTTCTGAAACCAGCTATTCTTTAGGTACTGATACGGATAATTTGTCTAAAATAGAAGCAAGC